>CADCQA010000081.1 GCA_902803415.1 uncultured Spirochaetaceae bacterium
ATTGTTGCTGATGTAAGCTTTTAATTGTGCTCTTTCAAAAGGCACCCCAAAAGTGATTTTAAAACATCCAAAGTATCGACACCGGCTCCGGGTGGTTCCTAGTATTCCCAAACCTTGACGCTGCAATTCTTAAGCTGCGACTAATAGACTATTCCAGAAGAAGTGTTCATTGGAAATAATGTAAGAAATATGCTATACTTTGTATGGAGGCATGTGTATGATGACAGTGATAAATGCATAGTACAATAGGACTAACTTTGTGCTGCTCCAGAGCTATATCTTCAAGCCTTATCAGCAGGTTACGGATATTTATGTGTCGATTAGAAAATTTGGTTGATAGCCAAAGATAGGGGGGGATGAGTATTTTTATTTCTATAGTTTCTTGTCTTTTTATATTTGTTATAGGGCTTTCTTTCTTAGAGCGTTGCTTTGGTTTGAAGGAAGAAAGGAATTTCTTGTCAAAAAGTGTTTATCTTTTTTATAAAGCATCTTTCTTTTCTATTTTTCTCATCATATGGTTTATCTTTTTTTACGTCTCAGCAAATATAATTTGGAAGATATTTGGGAGAATTCAAAACCAGAATCTTAAATTCTATTTAGTGTTTTCTGTAATCCCTTGTCTCTGTTTGAGAGGTAAAAATCTGGTTTATTTTGTTGTAAAAATAACACTTTACAATAGTTTTTATCAACATGTTTCTTGGATTAAGAAATCAAATGAAATACTTCTTCATCTTTATCGGTTTATAATATTCTTAATTTCTTTAATTATATTGGTGGTTTCTAATGTTTTTTCATTTTTAAAATCCGATAATCAGTTCCAAATATTCACTGACAATATTATTGCTTTAAACCTTGCCTTTGCAACAGTTCTTGGATTTGATGCAATGTGTGAGGCAACCTATGATTTTTATAAACAGCTGAAAACATTATGGTCAAAAAAGCAAAAATGAAATGAATCAGTCTTGTGTTTTTCTTGATGAGGCAGAACAAAAATGTTCAGGTATGGGATTCGCTGTTAAATGATTTTAATATGGTTTTCAGATTTTTGGATAGTCATTTTCAAGAGCTTGTTCGGTACTAGTTCTGCTTTGGCCCTCGTTAGCCCGCCCGTTGCCCAAATATGCGTTTTCAACTATACTAGGCGAATGGTTCGTATCTATGTAGAAAGAAAGGCTGGCTTCCAGAACGAGGCTGCGCGGATTTACGCCGAGATAAACGGTTTCTTGGGCATTGCTGGGGTTACCGGTGTTCGTTATCTGAACCGGTACGATGTGGAGAATGTGGCGGAGGGCGTTGCCAAGGCTGCGGCGCAGCGCATTTTCTCCGAGCCGCAGAGCGACTCCGTCTGTTTTGAAAGCCTTTCCATTCCAGAAGGCTGCACCCAGATTATCTGGGAATACCTGCCCGGCCAGTACGACCAGCGTGCGGACAGTGCCGAGCAGTGCCTTTCCCTGTTGCGGGAAGGCATGCGGGGCAGCACCGTCGTAGGTACGGAACCGCCGCGCGTGCGCTGCGCAAAAATAGTCCTGCTGAGCGGCAGCGTGAGTGCCGCGGATGTGCAGAAAATCCAGGCTTACCTGATAAATCCCGTGGACAGCCGTCTTGCTTCCGCTGCAAAGCCGCAGACGCTCCAGATGCAGGCTGATGTTCCTGCGGATATTCCCACGGTGGAAGGCTTTACCGCGCTTGATGCGGACGGGCTTGAGGCCTACCGCCGGAAGCTGGGCCTTGCGATGGACTTTGCGGATGCAAAGTGGATGCAGGACTACTTTAAGTCAGAAGGGCGGGATCCTACCATTACGGAAATCCGCGTGCTGGACACCTATTGGAGCGACCACTGCCGCCATACGACCTTCAACACGGTGCTCAAGGATGTGAAAATCCCCGACGGCCCGTATGCCGGCCTGTTCCGTTCATCACTTGCAAGCTATACCGACATGCGCACGGAGCTGTATGCAGACCGTACCGATAAGCCCGTGACGCTCATGGACATGGCGGTTATCGGAGCAAAGTACCTGCGCAAGCACGGCAAGCTGGACAATCTTGAGGTGAGCGAGGAGAACAACGCCTGCTCAATCTACATCGATGTGAAATACACAACGGCAGCTGACGGCACTCCGCTCCCTGAAGGCAAAGAGGAAACCGAACGCTGGCTGCTGGAGTTCAAGAACGAGACGCATAACCATCCCACCGAAATTGAACCGTTCGGCGGTGCTGCAACCTGTATCGGCGGTGCAATCCGCGATCCGCTTTCTGCACGCAGCTGGGTCTATCAGGCGCTCCGTGTAACCGGTGCGGCAGACCCCACGGTACCGCTCAGCAGCACGCTGCCCGGCAAACTTCCGCAGATGAAGCTTACGCGCGAGGCAGCACAGGGGTTCTGTTCCTACGGTAACCAGATTGGCTTGACCACGGGGCAGGTGCACGAGGTGTACCACCCCGGCTACGTAGCAAAGCGCATGGAGCTTGGTGCGGTCATTGCGGCCGCCCCTGCCGCCCAGGTGCTGCGTGAAACCCCTGAGCCGGGCGACATCATCATCCTGCTCGGCGGCGGTACCGGACGCGACGGCATTGGCGGTGCTACCGGTTCCAGCAAGGTGCACACGGAGCAGTCTGTGACGACAGCTGCCGCCGAGGTGCAGAAGGGCAACGCGGTGGAAGAGCGCAAGATTCAGCGCCTGTTCCGCAACAAGGACGTGTGCCTGATGATTCGCCGCTGCAACGACTTTGGTGCGGGCGGCGTAAGCGTGGCAGTGGGCGAGCTTGCCCCCGGCCTTGACATTGACCTTGATGCGGTGCCCAAGAAATATGACGGACTTGACGGCACCGAGCTTGCTATCTCTGAATCTCAGGAACGCATGGCAGTTGTTGTGCGCAAGGCTGACGTGCAGAAATTCATTGCGGCGGCAAATGCGGAAAACCTGAATGCTGTGGTGGTGGCAACGGTCACCGGCAGCAACCGCATGGTGATGCACTGGCGCGGCAAGACCATCGTGGACATTGACCGCGCATTTATCGATACGGCCGGAGCCCCGCATGAAGCGGTGGCAGCGCTGCCTGCTCCCGCTGCGCCTGCGGATTCTCCCTTGTGCCGTTCCCTTGACCCGGTGAACCGGATGATAAAGGACGCGCTGGGCAGCGCAGCGGAGTACGCTGCATTCCGTGACGGTTCCCGCAAGACAGACCTTGATGCACAGACTGTAAAAAAGCTGTGGCTTGCAAATATTTCCGACCTTGCCTGCTGCTCTCAGCGGGGACTGGGCGAGCGCTTTGACGGTTCCATCGGAGCCTCTTCCGTGCTTATGCCGTACGGCGGCCGCTACCAGTGCACGCCGGAAGCCGGCATGGCGGCAAAGATTCCCGTGCTTTCTCCGCGCGAAACCAGCACCGTAAGCCTGATGAGTTTTGGCTACGACCCGCGCATAAGCGAATGGAGCCCGTGGCACGGTGCGCAGTATGCCGTTCTTTCTTCTCTCCTGAAAATCCTGTGTATGGGCGGTGACCCGGAAACGTGCCGCCTGTCATTCCAGGAATTCTTTGGTCGTGCCGTGGATGAGGAAAGCTGGGGCAAGCCTGCAGCGGCGCTGCTTGGTGCGCTGGATGCACAGAAGGCAAGCGGCTGTGCCGGTATCGGCGGCAAGGACAGCATGAGCTGTACCTTCGAGAACCTGAATGTGCCGAATACGCTTGTGAGTTTTGCCGTCACTACGGGTGATGCTAAGGACGTAACGAGCGGCAGCTTTAAGGAAGCCGGCCACAGGGTGTACCACGTTGGCGTGGCGCTTGGGGAAAACCTTGCACCGGATTTTGATTCATTCCGGACACTCAGCAGGCTGCTGCTCCGCCTGAACAAGGATGGCAGGATTTTTGCCATGTACCCGGTTGGTGCGGGCGGACCTGCAGAAGCCGTCAGCAAGATGGCGATGGGCAGCCGCATCGGCTTTGATGATATGCCGGAAAAAGTGTCCGGCAGCAGGACGGCGGCCTACTGGTTCTCCGAGTGCAGCCCGGAACATTGTCTGGGACCGGGACTTCTGGTCGAAACAGACTGCGACCTTTCCGCGGAGCTGGGTAAGGAAACTGCCTCTGTGCAGCCTTATGCCAGCCAGATTGGCGTTACGGTTGCCGTGCCGGAGATTGCCCTGCATACCGGTGACGGCATGCTGCACCTGCCGCTTTCAGAAATTGAGGCGGCATGGGAATCAAAACTTGCAACCGTGTTCCCGCCGGTTTCCGGTGCAAAGCTGCAGCCGGCCCTGCCTGCATTTGCCCTCGGTACCCATCCGAGCCTTGAGCAGGCACGTGCTGCAAAGCAGTTTAATGTGAAGGGCAGCACAAAACCGCGCGTCGTTATCCCGGTATTCCCCGGCACAAACTGCGAGTACGACATGGCGCGCGCCTTCAACCTGAACGGCGCAGAATCGCATATATTCGTGTTCCGCAACCGTACGCCGGAAGACCTTGCTGCTTCTCTCAGCGAGTTTAAGGCGCAGATTGACGCTGCACAGATAATTGCCTTTGCGGGCGGTTTCAGTGCGGGCGACGAACCGGACGGTTCCGGCAAATTCATTGCGAACGTTATCCGCGAGCACCGCATTGCGGACAGCATCATGGAGCTGCTCAAAAAGCGCAACGGTCTGGTGCTCGGCATCTGCAACGGCTTCCAGGCGCTCATCAAGACGGGCCTTGTTCCCTATGGCGAAATCCGCGAGCCTGACGAGCAGATGCCCACGCTTACGTTCAACACGATTGGGCGGCACATCAGCCGCGTGGTGCGTACCCGCATGGTGAGCGCCACAAGCCCGTGGGCGCTTTCGCAGAGTGTGCTTGACCCGCGCATACATCTTGTGCCGGTAAGCCACGGCGAAGGCCGCATCATCATCAGCGATTCCCTGGCGCAGGAACTGTTTGCAAAGGGGCAGGTGTTCACCCAGTACGTCGGGACCGACGGAGTTCCGGCAATCACTGAGCCGGACAACCCGAACGGCAGCCTGTTTGCCATTGAAGGCCTTACCAGCCCCGACGGGCATGTGCTGGGCAAGATGGGACACAGCGAGCGCACCATGGGTCTGGGAGCTGACGGTTCTGCTTCCGACCTGCTGAAAAACATCGCGGGCGATCCTGCATCAAACCCGGCAGAGAATTCCTGCCAGAACATATTTGCTGCAGGCGTCTCGTATTTCAACTAGAGCTGTCCGGAAACTGACGGGAACTGCATTGCCATGCGCTTCCCGGAAGTCTGCCGGATCAAAGAGGATATACATGAAGAAGACGGGCATTTTTGCGCTATGTGCAGCCCTGTTCCTTACGTCAGCGCTGCTTTCCGGCTGCCAGAAGAAGGCGGGCGGATGGAACGGCTGGCTTACGGATTTTGAAAAGGCTGAAAAAGAAGCTGCAAAGAAAGGAAAGAATATATTCCTCCTTTTTTCCGGGGAAGACTGGGACGGCAAAACCTCGGAATTCCGGGCAGCAGTCCTTGAAGACAAGGCATTCAGCCCGATTGCAAAGCAATATGTCCTGCTGCACATAGATTTCTCTGAGACCGAATATGCCGAGGCCGACATCGGGGAAGATGCCACTGCCGCGCAGCAGAAGCGGGCGCAGGAAATAGCAGTCGAATACGACAAGCGTGAGGATCTTGCGGATACGTATAACCTTACGCAGTATCCTTCTATCTATATACTTTCCCCGGAAGGCTACCTGCTGGCCCGCATTCCGTATGACAAGGAAAACCTTGGTACCCCGGCCGCGCTTGCGGAAGGGCTTGCATCGCAGGCCGATATTGTCCGGGAGCGGGAAAACCTTATTGCGGCCGTCAGGAACAGTTCGGGTCTGGACAGGGTGCGTGCAATAGACGCGCTCTTTGAGGCAATGGAACCGGAATGCCGGGCCTGCCTTGCCGGACTTGCTGCGGAAGTGCCGCAGATTGACAGCCAGGATGAAACCGGGCTGCTTGGCAAATACGAACTGTGGAATGCCTACATCAAGATGCAGAAGGCTCTGCGCAAGGGCGAAGACAGGGACAGCTCCGTTCAGCTGCTTATTGATGCGGCAGAAAGAGGGCACCTTGACGGCGAACTGAAGCAGGAAGCGTTCTACACGGCAGCATACCTGCTTGCTGCACTTGGCAGCCAGGACTTTGACAGGCTGTTTGTCCTGCTGCAGCTGGCACAGGATGCATCCCCGGAAAGCAGCGCGCACCTTCAGTACATCGACAGGATGCGTGAAGCGCTCCGGCAGATGCAGGCTGCTGCTGCGGCACCTGCGGTGAGCCTGGAAGAGCCTGCGTCCCCGGATCCGCAGGAATCCGGCCAGGTGTACGGAAGGGAATGATGGACACAGAGCAACCTCCGTCCATTCCGGTATGGGCGCTGCTTGCTGCGGCAGCAGTGCTCATACTCCTGTCAATGATTTTCTCTGCGTCGGAAAGTGCATTCCTTTCCATCAACAAGCTGAGGGTTCGTTTTCTTCACAACAAGAAAAACAAGCGTGCAATGCGCGTCTGGAAACTGCTGAATGACAAGGAGCGGCTTATCAATACGCTGCTTGTTGCAAACAACATGGTGAACATTGCGCTTTCGGCTATACTGGCATACATTGCGATAGCGCTGTTCGGCAACGCGGGCGTGGGCATTGCGACCGGCGTTGCAACGCTGCTGCTGCTTGTCTTTGGGGAAATCTCGCCCAAAACCATTGCAACCCATCATCCTGAACCGATAGCATTTTTTTTCAGCGGATTCATAGTTTTCCTTGAGTGTGCTTTGTACCCGCTTGTGGTGGTGTTCAGCGCCTGTTCGCGCTTTATCCTGCGGCTTTTTCATGTGGACACCAGCAAAAAAAGCGTTTCCTTTACGCAGGAAGAAATCCGCACGTTCATAGAAGTGAGCGGTGAGCAGGGCGTTCTGCAGAAAAGCGAAAAGCTTATGATGCACCGCGTGTTCAAATTCGCCGACCTTGAAGCCAAGGACATCATGATTCCGCGGAAGAACATCAAGGCGATTCCCATCACCGAGTCGTACAAGGACATCATTGAGCTTTCCGAGCAGTATTTTTTGTCGCGCTTTCCCGTGTACCGGAAAGACATCGACGATATCGTGGGAATCCTTTACATCAAGGACCTGCTCTTCTTCAGGAACAGAGTGGAAGAATTTTCCGTGGAAAAAGTGATGCGGCCGCCGCTGTTTATTCTGGAGACAAAAAAAATGTCGAGTATCCAGCAGATGCTCCGCGAGAACCACCAGAGCATGGCCGTTGTTATCGACGAGTATTCCGGCACCTACGGCGTGCTGACGAGCGAGGACATTGCGCGGGAGATTTTCGGACCGATTGCAGATGAATACAAGCCCTACGCGCGCCGGGTGGAAGTCCAGATAAAGAATCCGCGGAATTCAGAAATTGACGGGCTGGCGAGGCTCATTGACCTGAACGAGCAGCTCAATACGCATTTTTCTTCTGATTATGCGGAAACCATCGGCGGCTACATCTGCGAGGCGCTGGGCCA
>CADCQA010000082.1 GCA_902803415.1 uncultured Spirochaetaceae bacterium
ACCCACATGTCGCGCTTCATCGAAACCTTTCACCGCCACCGTTCTTCGCTGGGCATGAAGCAGTTCCTTGCCATGCTGGAAGAAATCCGCACTGCGCTTGCCGCCGAGCGGGCCTTCGGAAGCATGACGTTCCCCTTCTTTATGGAAAAGAACGCTCCGGTTTCCCGTGCGCCGGGCATTATGGACTATACGTGCACGTATGAAGGCGAGGTAACCGGCAGCAGGCAGCGCTTTTTCCTGAAAATTGCCGTCCCGGTAACGACGGTGTGCCCCTGTTCCAAGGCCATCAGCGAGTACGGGGCGCACAATCAGCGCGGCATCGTGACAGTAACGCTGCAGAATACGAGCCTTTTCTGGATTGAAGACGTAATTGCGCTGGTGGAATCCTGCGCGTCCGGCGGGCTGTACAGCCTGCTCAAGCGCCCCGACGAAAAATTCGTAACGGAGCACGCCTATGACAACCCCCGCTTTGTGGAGGACGTAGTGCGCGAGGTCTACCTGGGCCTGCGGAACTTCAAGGGCTGCGACAAGCCGTTTACGTGGTTCCGGGTGGAATGCGAGAATTTTGAAAGCATCCACAACCACAATGCCTATGCCTGCACGGAGTTTGAAGGAGGCTGCGCGTGACGTATTTCTTTGAAACCTACGGCTGCGAGATGAATCTTGCCGAATCCGCCTCGGTGGAGCAGCTGCTCATTGCGCGGGGCTGGACAAAGGCTGCCGACGTGCAGCTTGCCGATATGGTGGTCATCAACACCTGTTCCGTGCGCGCCACGGCGGAAACCCGCATCTACGGCAGGCTCGGCTACTATGCAGGCCTGAAAAAAGTCCGCGCCGCAGAACCGGATGCCAAGACCCGCAGTATGGAAACTGCCGCCGCCTGGGTGCAGGAGCACGGCGCTTCCCCGCTGACGGTAGTGGTCATGGGCTGTATGGCGGAGCGGCTGCTCCGGACGCTCAAGCATGATTTCCCCGTGGTGGACTATGTAGTCGGCACCTATGCAAAAAAGCATTTCGGCGACATCATCAGCGCGGTGGAGCGGCGGGAACTGCCGCAGGACATCGACGACGAGCCGGTCTATTCCTTTGCGCCCACTTCCTACGAGGAAGGTGCTTTTTCAACATTTGTGCCGATTATGCACGGATGCAACAATTTTTGCACGTACTGCATCGTGCCCTACGTACGCGGCAGGGAAATTTCCCGCCCGGAAGACGAAATCCTCAGGGAAATCGATTTCCTTTCCGCCCGCGGTGTGAAAGAAATCACACTGCTGGGGCAGAATGTCAATTCCTACCGGAGCGGCGATGTTACCTTCCCGGCACTGCTCCGGCACATCAGCGCCCGCATTGAGGAAAGCGGCTCATCCATCCGCTGGATCCGCTTTGAATCCAGCAACCCCAAGGATTTCTCCGACGAGCTGATAGACACCATTGCCGCCGACGAGCATATCTGCCGGGGCCTGCACATTGCGGTGCAGCACGGTTCCTCGCGCATCCTGAAGGCAATGAACCGCCGCTACACGCGGGAATCCTATCTTGCGCTGGTGCAGCGGATCCGCAGCCGCATCCCTGACGTTGCGCTGAGCACGGACATCATGCTGGGCTTCCCCGGCGAAACCGAGGAAGACTTTGCGCAGGCGGTAAGCCTGATGCGCGAGGTAGAATACGCTTCTGCGTTTATGTACTATTTTAATCCCCGCGAGGGCACCCCCGCTGCAACGATGGACGGGCAGGTGAGCATGGACGTGAAGAAGGACCGCCTGCAGCAGATAATTGACATGCAGCTGGAGATTACGGCCCGCGTGCTGGAGCGGCGGGTGGGGAGGACGGTGCCGGTGCTTGCCGACATCGTGAGCCGCGACAGCCGGGACGAGCTGCTGGGCAAAACCTCCCAGAATGAGCGCGTTGCGTTCCGCGGGGATGCTTCGCTCCTTGGTACCTTTGTAAACGTGCACCTTGACAGCCTGAACGGCAACACTTTCCGCGGCACTGTTGTGGATTAAAAACTGCATGCAGCGGGCAATTTCCCGCTGGCAGCGCATTTTTACCGCATGCAGCCTTTCTTTGTGCTGCCTGCGTAGACTTGCGGCGCTCCTTCCGCTATAATAGAGGAGAGGTTGGTTTTGTGCCCGCCCCGCCGCCTTGCGGCGCCATCACTTATACATGTGGCGGCTGGTGCGGATGTCCGCGCCGTGCCCAAAGAGGTTTTCTATGCCTATACGATTATTGCTGACCCTGCTCGTTGCCGTGTTTGCAGCTGCATTCACCGGCTTTAACCTGGACAACAAGTGCAATGTCTGGCTGTTCCGCACCTTCGAGATGGTGCCGGTCGCCATAACCATCATCATTTCCCTGCTGACGGGCGTTGTTATCATGCTTCCGTTCACTTTCGGCAAGCGCGGCAAGAAAAAGGAACGCGCAGAGGAAACATCCCTGCCTGCCGTGCGCGAGGAAACTGCCCCTGCCAAAAAGGGCAAAAAGCGCGGGTTCCTGGGCCGCGGCGACAAGAACGCTGCTTCCGTGGCAGATGCCGTGCCGGAGCCTTCTGCTGAACCTGCCGCGGATGCTGCTGCAGAAGAAACATCCGTCCCTGCATCCGGAAATACTGCGGACTAAGAAAACACGGCCGTTATGCGCCCGTGCCCATCGTGTCCCTAAACCCCTGGAGAATTCTGCCGAAAATAGAGGAGAGGGTGTGGAATTGGCAGGATTCACCAGAAAATTTGCTGCAGCGCTGCTGGCAGGAACATTCGCAAGTTTTTCTCTTTTTGCGGCGACCGCAAAGAAGTCGGCGCTTACCCTGCGGGCAAATGCCCTGCTTAAGAATTCCGCGCAGGAAAGCCTTTCTTACCTGACGGACAGCATTACCCTTGCTGCCTCGGATTCCGACAAACGTTCTATCCTCTATTATACTGCCGGTCTGCAGGAGCAGATGGGGCTGTATGCTGATGCCGGCAATTCCTATGCGGAAGCGGCCTCCATCGATGCCGACGATGCAAAGGGCATGCCCAAGGCGACGGCCGCCCAGCTTTACCTGCTTGCGGCCCGTTCCTTTCTTGCCTGCGGGGATTATGATTCTGCCGGCATGTACCTGAACAAGGCTCCGCTGAACACGGCCTCCGACCCGGAAATCATTGCCCGCCGACGGCTTTTCAAGGTCTGGACGGAACTGTGCGGGGCCACAAGCGTTGCGGAAACGCAGCCGGTCATTTCTTCCCTGAAAACCTATCTTTCCACTGATTCCATGAATCCGGTAAAACCGTCGCTGCTGTTTACCCTGTGGTTCCTGACGGGAGAGGAGCGCTACGCCGACAGCCTGCGTTCCGGCTACCCGGAAAGCCCGGAGGCCGGCATTGTGTCGGGAACGACGCAGGTGATGAGCATGCCGTTCTGGTATTTTGTGCCCCGCGCCGTCCCTGAAGGCAGTCTGCCGGAGGAAAACCGTGCGGTGGCGCAGACCGGCAGCAGTGCTTCTGGTATGCCGGAAAGCAGCGGGACGACTGCGCCTGCCGCTGCAGGTG
>CADCQA010000083.1 GCA_902803415.1 uncultured Spirochaetaceae bacterium
ACCTGTTTGGAAACGTAGTTTCCGAACAGGTCTATTGCGCTGCTCAGCTTACGATTTCCCGGATGACCGGCTTGCTTGCCGGGGGCAGGCGGCTGGTAACCAGGTACACGACTGCGGAAGACGCAAAGAGCGCAAAGAGCACGGAAAGCGCCCGGACGCCTTCCTGCGCCTGCCCGCTGACCAGTGCCGCCAGCGGTGACGATGCAAAGTAGCCGAGCACGGCGCACGCAAAGGGCACCAGCAGCGAGCAGATGCCTTCCAGCGCCTGTGCCCGCGCAGATGATTCTACCCGCACGACGCTTCCTGCCTTGACCGGAAGATTCAGCGGGTTTTCTACGGAAAAACAGCAGCCCCTTTTGCTGCAGTTTGACGAGCATGCCGAACAGGAGCCTTGCCCCAGCGGTGATACCGCTTCGATGTGCTCTCCGCTCACAGAAACTATCATTGCCTGCCTGTACATGTGCGCTCCTTTGTCAGTGCGAGGGAAGGGAAGCCATCCGCTTTGAGCACTCAATCATGCCGATGGTGTTTCCCATCTCTCCGTATGCGTCCCGCAGGTTAAACAGGGAATCGTAGTAATAGGGATTGATGGTAAGCGCCTGCTCAAATGCTTCGCTTGCACTGCCGTAGTCGGACTGGTTGAAGTACAGCACGCCCAGCGTGTTCCACATGCGGTAGTTTTCTTCGTTCAGCTGAAGGCCTTCCGCCGTGTATTTGAACGCCTCGTTGAAATCGCTCATGGAGTAGCAGATGATGGCGAGTGTTTCCAGCACTTCTTCGTCCACGGGATTTATATAGTATGCCTTTTCCAGTGCTGCCCGGGCGCCGTTCAGGTTCCCGGCATCGCGGTAGGTCAGTCCCAGATTGAACCAGAGAAGATAGTTTTCCTTTTCAATGCTGATAGCACGCTGGAAGCAGGCAATTGCCTCGTCGTAGTCGCCCTTGGAAGCCAGCTCTATCGCCTGATTGTTCAGATTTTCACTTGTCTCAAGCATAATGCGGCACCTCCCTGCCGGAATTGTGCGGAGTACTTTGCATGATGAACCTGCCTCGCCGCAAAAAATTATCCGGCTCTCTCTTTATAGGGAACCTCGAAAAACTTCAGTTTTTCGAGGTAACTTTGAAAATGTGATGTTTTAAGTCGCGCTATTATAGCGACTTAAAACTCGCAGGCATCTCGGAAAAATCACGGAAGTGAGTTTTCCGAGATCCCCTATAGTATAACAGGAATCAGGGAAGTGAACAATGTATTTATGTTCTTTGCCGGAATATTCCCGCTGCTGAAGAGCGCTGCAAAGGCGCTGCAGCCTTCCGTGATGAGCCGGCTGCCCTTTTCCTGCGCTCTGCTGACCGCCCCGCTTTCCGTAAGGAGCGAAACCGCTTTTTCAACGGCGGGGCTGCTGATGCCTTCCTGCCGTGCCTGGGCAAAACAGTCCGTCAGCTGGGCCAGTTCTTTGGAATCCGTGCCGTATTGCTGCGCGAACAGCAGCACGGGCAGCGATTTTTTGCCTTCCACGATGTCGTCGCCCCGCTTTTTGCCGGGGTTGCCGGCCGTCAGGTTGATTACATCGTCGATTATCTGGAAGCCGGCCCCAATCCGCGCGGCAAGCTGCCCTGCTTCCGCTGCCTGTGCTTCCCCGGCACCCGCCGCCAGCATGCCCGTCTTTGCGGCAAGCGAGGCGAGCGTTCCGGTCTTGTGCATGACCATCGTCAGGTACTGTCCCTCCGTCGGAAGGAATGCCGGGGTGCGGTGCCACGCAATGTCCATTGCCTGCCCCAGATGGAGCCGCCGCAGCTCCATTGCATAGAGCGCGTAGAGCCGAGCCTTTTGTTCGGCGGGCAAAGAAAGCGTATCGATGCAGACCGGCGCCTGAAAATACAGCCATGAAGCCGCATTGATGGCGGTGTCCGTTCCGTAGGTGATGTAGGCGGCGGGTTTTCCGCGGCGGGTATCTGAATTGTCCTCGATATCATCGTGGATCAGGCTTGCCGTGTGGACAAATTCCACGAGCGGTGCCAGATGGAAGGCGTCCGCAAGCAACTGCTTTCGTTCCGCGTCGCTGAGCTGCGGCCTGTCTGCAAGGCAGGCTTCCGCCGTCAGTACCAGCAGCAGCGGACGCCAGCGTTTGCCGCCCAAATCGACGAGTGCGCGCGTGGGTTGCAGCAGCGGTGCGATGTGCTCCGGCAGCAGATCCTGCGGTTCACTGCCAAAAACATCTGCGACCCAGGCTGCATTGCTTTCAGCAGGAAGGGCGCGCTTGATTTCGCTTTCAATTGTATTTAAATATGATGTAAAAACTTCGTTCATGAGGAGATG
>CADCQA010000084.1 GCA_902803415.1 uncultured Spirochaetaceae bacterium
ACCGGCCCCCTGAGCGTTCAGGCGGAATGCACGCTAAGATGCTGACGGACGGAAAGGCTCTCTTTCTTTAAGTCTGAATCAAGATAATCGTAGGATTCCGGTGCGATTTTTATCAGATGCATGGGTTGGGGAAGCTTTTTCATGGCTTCCACGGGGATTTTTTTGTGCGCCAGCAGCTGCAGGTATTCCTCGCTGAACGGCTCTACGATTGCAGCCGTGCCCGTCACCTGCAGGCTCTTCAGCTGCCCGAAGCCGCCGTACGGTTCATACACGGCAAATGCCACGCGCTTGTTTTCCTTGAGCGCCTTGAATTTCAGCCCGCCCTCTGAAAAAAGATAAAAGCTGCCGCCCACATAATTGTATTCAATCGGCGTACAGCGCACAAAACCGTCGCAGGCGGTGGCAAGCGCGCAGGTATTGTGCGCCTGAATAAACAGCACGATTCTGTCTTCAAGCGCCGCGTCATTCATGCGGGCGGCATCCGCGTCCTTTTTTATCCAGTAACTTGCAGCTTCTTCGTAATCCATTGCTGTCTCCTCTTTTTGCTGCGCCCGGCCCTGCAAAGCAAAAAGGCAGCTGCAGAAGCAATGCCCCTGCAGCTGCCCCGTTGTTCAGCCGGAAAAATTAATTGTCAGCCTTGATTGCGTTGGCAGCAGTGCGGCCGGAAACGAAAATCTCAACGATTGCGTTGCCGCCCAGACGGTTGCCGCCGTGGATGCCGCCGGTAACTTCGCCGGCAGCGTACAGGCCCTGAATGACAGTGCCGCTCTTGTCAAGAACATGGCGGTTGATGTCCACGCGAAGGCCGCCCATCGTGTGGTGGGTAGACGGTGCAAGCACCCTCACCTTCAGCGGAACGCCTTCAAGCTTGTAAGAAGCGGTATCGTAGGAACCGTCCGCCTTTTTGTCTGCATTGCCGATGAGGGCAGTCCAGCCGGTCTTGTTTACGGCAAGGCTGCTTTCCGTGCCGGTCATCAGGGCATGGTCATAGTCCTCGATTTCCTTCCGGACCACTGCGGGGTCGGCAGCAATGCCAAGCACCTTGAAGAGGTCGCCGAGCTGCTCCACCGTGCGCGTGTACTGGCGCCAGGAAACATCGGTGTCCCAGAGCGGAGAGCCGGGCGTACCGTAGGGATACGGACCGGGGATTGCCTGAGCGTCGTTTGCAATCTCAATCACCACGCCCTTTACGCCGTTGTGCTCAATGCCGTTCACAAACTCTGCAAGCGAAAGCACATCGCGCTCGCCGGTTTCGTTCACGTAGCGTTTTCCGCTGGTGGGGTTCAGGTAGATTGCATAGTTACCGCCGCCGAATGCCAGCTGTCCGTTGTCCACCCAAGAGATGGGCATAAGCTGCGTGTATTCAAGACCGGTGGAAGCAGCGCCCGCAGCTTCGCCCATCGTGATGCCGTCGCCCACGAGCGTGGAACGGTTCGTCGTCTGGGTGCGCTTTGAGATGGCGCCCTCCTGCCAGTAATCGTTTGTTTCCATAACCTTGGCGATGTTTGCGGCATAACCGCCCGTCGCAAGAACCACGCCTTTGCGGGCGCGGGCAGTCACCTGCGTGCCGTCGTACATAACGGCCTTTACACCGGCCACCCTGCCGTTTTCAACGATAAGTTCCTTTGCGTCCGTGCGCAGCATAATCCTGTTGCTTGCCGCCGTGGGGCTGGTCTGCAGCAGCGTACGGCGCGGCGGTGCAAAGTACGCACCCCACTGACCCGTCTCGTTCTTGCCGTCACCGTCATCATCAAAGTCAGCACCGATAAACTGATTCTCGCGGTTCCACAGCGCACCGACGATGGTGGGCTGAATGTCCTCGACGAAGGTTGAGCCCTGGGACTCCAGCCACGGCTTAAGATCCTGACCGTCCACAATGAACTGGCGCACCAGTGCATAGTCGCCGTAAATCCAGCCGGTGAATTCTGCGTTGGCGCGAAGACCGCCGTAGTAAGTCTGGAAGATGTGCAGGTTCAGCGTAGAGAACAGCGTCAGCTCTGATTCCGGCACGCCCTTGTTCAGCTTGGGCTGTGCCCATGCAAGGTACTCGCGGATTTCGCCCTTCAGCTCGCGCAGGGTGGGCAGGTATTCGGCATGCACGCCGTGCTTGGAAAGCTCGTCGATGTCGCCCGCCACAAACCAGTCCTTTGCACCGGTACCGTCAAAGGGCTTCTCGCTCCAGTTCAGGATGGTCTTCAGCACAGAGATGTTGCCGTTTGCTTCCTTTACCTTGTTGTAGGTCTTGCCGTCCACCGGATACACGCCCGTCGTTGCATCGGGACGGTCCGGTTCCCAGCAGAGGTACGGCATGACGGACTGGAACTGTCCGCCGGAAACGACGGTGTTGCCGCCGATTTCAGCATTCTTCTCTATCACAAGTACGGTAAAGCCGTTCTGTGCAGACTGTGCAGCAGCAGCAATACCGGCACCGCCCGCGCCCACAACAACCACGTCATAGGTGTCTTCGATGGGAGCCTGTGCAGCGTGCACAACGGTGTTCTTCTTGAAGTCGTCCATCTTGGTGGCACCGGCTTTCTGTGCAGCGTCGTTCAGGGCGTTGCGAACCGCCACAGACGTAAAGGTTGCACCGGAAACGACGTCCACGCCGGAACCGTTTGCAGCGATTGCATCTGCGAACATGATGTCATAGGCAGGAGTACCGACGTGCGGGGTTTCGCTGGAAGTGTTCACCTTGATGTCGGTGATGGCGCTGTCGCTGAATGTAACGTCGAGCACCACCGGACCGTTCATACCCTGACCGGTGCCGGAATACGTACCGGCCTTGTACTTGACCGCTACGTTCTTGCGGGCCTTCTGCGCCGTGCCGGACGCTGAAGCTGAGCCGCCTGCATTTGCAAGCGCTTTCTCTGCAGCCTGCATAATTGCCTTTGAAGTGATGGTTGCGCCGGAAACAGCGTCAACCCTGGCAGACTGAGCCTTCACAATCCGTGCCGGGATTTCCGTGATGGCGGGGTCTGCAATGCCTTCCGTCTCTTCGTGGCCGGTCACTGACGCAGCCGTAATCTTGCCGCCGGAAACAGTCACGCTCACCGTGACGTCGCCGTTGCGGCCTTCCGCAGTCCCAGTATACGTGCCGTCTGCATACTTGGGGGATTTTGAGCAGGAACCAAGACCTGCCGCAAGGGCAGCCCCGCAGAAAAGCGGCAGCCACCGTGCAGAAAATTTCTTCATACCTAATCCTTCCTTTTGGTGCTGCGGCACGGACATGCATCCGCACACGGGCAGCAGCGCCGCTCATTCTAGCACAGGGAGGATGATATTGCAAGCTTTCCCCAAACGGCAAATTTCACTCGCTCAGTCGTACACGCGCAGACTCGAAAGCAGCTGCTCGAATTCATCGTGGGGCAGCGGGCGGTCGTAGAGGAAGCCCTGCGCCTTGGAGCAGCCCAGCTTGCGCAGGAAGTCTGCCTGGTAGCGGGACTCCACGCCTTCTGCGACCGTTTCCATGCCCAGCTGACGGGACAGCGACACGATTGCGTGGCAGATTGCCTTGTCCGGCGAATTCTGCACGTCAGAATTCACCGCGTCGATAAGGCTCTTGTCCAGCTTGAGCGTTCCCGCCCGCAGGCTGCGGAGCAGGTTCAGCGGCGTGCTGCCCGCGCCAAAGTTATCGATGGCAGTGCTCACGCCGTGTTCCTTCATGGCGGCCACAAAGCGCGCCAGCCGTTCAGTGTGGCGGAAGTCCGCAAGATCGCACAGTTCAATCTCCAGATATTTTCCTTCCACGCCGTACTTGTCCATAATGGAAAGAACCGTCTCCTCCAGTGAATCGTCGGAAAGGTTCACCTTGGAAAAGTTCGTGGACACGCGCACCGGTTCGATGCCCGCCGCCTTCCACTGGCAGATGTCGTGGCAGACCGCCTCCAGCATGTAGAAGTCAAGGTTGCGGATGCTTCCCTCGTCTTCCAGCGCGGGAATGAATTCTGCGGGGAAAACCATGCGGTCGCGCTGCCAGCGGGAAAGTGCCTCGCAGCCGCAGAGCACGTTTGTTTCCAGACGCACGATGGGCTGGTAGTACACAAGGAATTCCATCCGTTCCAGCGCGGCGGGGAAACTGGAAGCAAGCCCCCGGTTGCGCAGCCGTGCATCAAGGAATTCCTGCCGGAAGTATACCACATCTTCCGCAAGCATTTTTTTTGCTTCGCTGAGCGCCATGGCTGCATTGCGCACCACATCCTGCCCGCTGACGGAGGAAGGCCGGGGCTTTTCCGCACTGGCAGGCAGCTCACACACACCGCAGCGCGAAGAAAGATGCAGCACGGAAACCCTGCCGTTCACGTCCGCTGCAACGGAAACGTCGGCGATGAGCGCAAGGTACTGCTCCAGACGGCTTTGCGGCAGCAGCACCAGAAAGTTGTCCGCGCAGGGGCGGCAGAACAGCGCACCCTGACCCACGGATTCGCGCAGGACGGCGCAGTATTTTTTGAGTATCGCATCGCCGTCGGCGGTGTCCGTCATGCGGTTGATGGAACGGAAATTCTTTATGTCAGAGTAGACGGCAGCATAGGGCGTTACCGGGTCTGCAGCAAGCAGGCACGCTGATTCGTACACAAAGCCTTCCGTGTTGAGTGCGCCGGTAAGCATGTCCATGCGCTCCACGCCGGAAAGCAGCTGCTGCAGGCGGCAGGTGGAACACAGGTTCACGACCAGCTCCATCAGCACATCCAGATCTGCGCGGTCATCGTCAGTCCACACGGCGCCCTTTTTTGCACGGACAGTAAGCGTTGCCATGCCGCCCTCGCCGCAGGTAAAGGTCCTGCCATACGGCTCCGGCTCAAGCTCAAAGCCGCTCTGGTAGCAGGTGCGCTGAATGTTGATGCCCTGCGGCGCGTACACCGACGGCGGGAAGCAGAGCACCACATCCAGCTGCCCCACCGCCTTGTCCACGGCAACCGGCGGCAGATGCTTTTCCAGCGCATCAAGCAGTGTCTCCAGTGACGGGGCATCCTGCCTGACGGCGTTATAAAAATTCCTCAAATCCTTGCAGCAGAACGGCTCTCCCATGCGCTGCCTCCTTAGCTTCAGTTTATTCCAGCGAGGAAGTTCCGGTACAGAGCCAGTTTCAAAAGTCTGTTACTTTTGAAACTGGCTTTCAAAAACCGCTGGCATATATGCCGTTTCATTGCGGTTTTTGAGGTAA
>CADCQA010000085.1 GCA_902803415.1 uncultured Spirochaetaceae bacterium
AGCGAGGGGCTTCCCTCCCCTAAAACCCCACCCTTCACCGGCACGGTCCGGGGCTGCGCCCCTTGGAAACCCTGCTTTTTTAAATTTACTTCGAAAATTGATTTCCGTGGCAGGATGCAGACAAAAGTCCTGCTGCATACAATTTTCTATAAATTCCCCAAAAAACAGGGCCGGGGGAAACAGGTTTAATAAAAAAGGCTGCCCGGAAACGCGGCCGGGCAGCCCAGGTATTTTTCAATACGGAAAAGAAGCCTCAGGACGGCCCGGTGCTTCAGTCAAACGCATGGCCTGCAGAGCCAAGGACGTCCGTGCACTTGTGCATGTACATCTTCTTCAGCTCTTCGCGTGCCGGTCCAAGGTACTCGCGCGGGTCGAACTTGTCCGGGTGCTCGGCAAAGAACTTGCGGATGGCAGCGGTCATGGCAAGGCGGCCGTCAGAGTCGATGTTGATTTTGCAGACAGAAAGCTTTGAAGCCTTGCGCAGCTGCTCTTCGGGGATACCCACGGAGTCAGGGATTTTTCCGCCGTACTGCTCGATGATCTTCACATACTCGTACGGAACTGATGATGAACCGTGCAGGACGATCGGGAATCCCGGAATCTTCTGCTCCACGCCTTCAAGCACGTTGAATGCCAGTGGCGGCGGCACCAGAACGCCGTCCGGGGTGCGCGTGCACTGCTCCGGCTTGAACTTGCAGCGGCCGTGTGAGGTACCGATGGAGATTGCAAGTGAGTCAACGCCAGTCTTGGACACGAAGTCTTCAACTTCTTCCGGCTTGGTGTACTTTGATTCCTCGGCTGCCACGTCGTCTTCAACGCCGCCAAGAACGCCCAGCTCGCCTTCAACGGTCACATAGTCCTTCTGGCTGTGAGCATAATCACAGACCTTCTTGGTCAGTGCCACGTTTTCGTCGTAGGGGAGGGCGGAACCGTCGATCATCACGGAAGAGAAACCGTTGTCGATGCAGTCCTTTGCCACTTCAAAATTCGGACCGTGGTCAAGGTGCAGGACGATCGGGATCTCTGCGCCCAGTTCCTTTGCATATTCCACAGCGCCGCGTGCCATGTTGCGGAGGATGAATTTATCCGCATAGGCGCGTGCACCCTTGGAGACCTGCAGGATGACGGGGGATTTCACCTCGACACATGCCTGGATGATGGCCTGCATCTGCTCCATGTTGTTGAAGTTGAATGCCGGGATTGCATAGTGCCCTGCCATAGCCTTCTTGAACATGTCCTTTGTGTTTACAAGACCGAGTTCTTTGTAGCTGAACATAAAGTGCTCCTGATAATATAGAAATGAATCGGAAACCGATGTCACCCTAAGCATACGCTTTTTATAGCGAAAATGCAAGAGCGGCACGGCATTCCGGCAGCTGTCTCCGGATCTGCTGCCTAAAAAATGAATCTTATTATTCCAAACCATTTGACAAACTGCGAATATGGAAATATAATGAAGCAATGGATTCCTGTCCGGCTTGTGTTTTTTTGCAAGGGAGAAACACTGTTGGGATTCAGGATTCATGACGATAAGTAAAACATGGTGTTTTCCAGTCGATAAAAAACGGGGAAACAGTTATTCAAGGAGTTTTGAATGAAAAAGGGCGTAGTCATTTTGGGAAGCCTCATTCTTGCGCTTGCATTCTGCCTTCCAGCAGTTGCTCAGCCAAGTGCCAAGGCTGTGGAGACGATTGTTATCGATAGTTTCGATACACCGGACAGTGTGGATTGGACGTGGGATGTCCAGGCCAGCCGCTTTGTGACCAAGGGCTATCCTGTCGCAAAGACCTTTGAGGGAATTCCCCTCCCGCTGAAGCCGTACCACGATGCAAACACTCCTGCACAGGTGCTCGGTGTGAAGGTTGCATACGACCGCAAGGGCGACAACTGGTTTGAAGTGTATCCGAAGGACAAGAACGGAAATGCATACGAAATCCCGTTCCGCGGTACTGTTTCACAGATTGATTTCTGGGTATGGGGCGCCAATTACAATTACACCCTTGAACTCCTTGTCCGCGATGCAAATGGTGTTGTCCGCAAGATTGAAGCCGGTACTCTGGGCTTCGACGGCTGGAAGAACATCGTTCTGAACGTGCCTGGCTGGATTCCCCAGCATTCACGCTTCCGCAACGGCCGCAAGGTGCTGACGTTTGTCGGTTTCAGGGTTCGTTCAGCTCCGTCAGAGGCTGTCGATAATTTTGTGATTTACTTCGATCAGCTGAAGTTCACATCAAGCACTGTTGCCGGTGTCTATGACGGCTACGAGCTTAGTGAAGCAGATTTCGGCGAGAGTTCTAACTAAGGCGGTATAACAGATGAAAAAGATTTATTTAGCTTTCTTAGCTGCTGCAGTCGTTGCTACTGGCGCGGCATTTGCCCAGTCCAGCGCAAACGGAAATACCAGCATCTCTGACCCGGATGCATCTTTTATTGGAAATGACAGCTCCCGCGAAGCACTTCGCGAGGTAAGCGTTGACCGCTTTGAGCGTGAGGGATTCTGGAATGTTCATGCTTCTCCGGATTACGGTGTGATTTCAGGCCGCCTTTTTGACGGTGCTCCTGCTGGTAAGGAGCCGCTGAATGACAGCGTGAACAAGGAACTGCAGGATACTAAAGTGCTCGGTGTTAAGATTGAGTTCTTCCGCCGCGGCGTGAATTCCTTCTTTGTAACTGCTGCCCGCCCGATCCCGATCGAGGGTGTGACAAAGACTGTGTCTGTGTGGCTCTGCGGCCGCAACATGGGACATCAGATTTGGCTCCTGGTGCAGGACTACTATGGCCACAACTTCGAAATCTGGCTCGGCTCTCTTGAGTTCAGCGGATGGAAGAAGCTGACCGCTGCTATTCCGCCGTCTCCCGATGGAGAGCACGGTATTGTGCAGCAGAGCGCATACCATGGTACAAAGCCTGGTCTCCGCATCGTGGGATTCCGTGTAGACTGCAACCCGATGGAAGCTCGTGGTTCATACTACATGTACATGGATGACCTCCGCGCCGTCACTGACCTCTATGACGTTGAGAATAGGGATGAGGACGACATGGATGACAACTGGTAATAAACCACGTTGTTAACAGAAGCCCGCAGGAAAATCCTGCGGGCTTTTTTATTTGTTTTTCTTCGTGTAAATTTTACTTCTGCCGCGTTTTCCGCAGCATTCCAGCAGGCCTGCGCGTACAAAGACCCATATCATAAGCCGTGCATTGTCCTGCGTAAGGCTCTTACCCTGTGCTTTGAGGGCTGCATAAAGCTCCTGTGCGGAAAACGGTTCTGCAAGACCGGCGGGCAGCAGGTCAAAATATGCCTTCCGCGCGTGGAAGCAATGCCTGGGGCCGATTTCATCCAGGCGCTTTCCTTCCTTGAGCCATGCCTTGCAGAAGCGCCGCCGTGCATTTTGGGACTGCACCGGCGTTTCTGTGGCGCTCCGCTCCTCTGTTACCGTGCATTCCAGTACTTCCAGCGTAAAGCGGCTGTTGCAGAGCAGCGGGGCAAGCGCGGTCAGCTCGCGGAACATGCTGTAAATGTTCTGGTGGCGGGGGCTTTTCCGCCGGGTGCTTTTTCCTGTGCGGGGATTGCGCGTTTCTATGTATTTTGTGGCGGCGAGCGGGTACACCACCGTGACCTTTCTTTTTTCACTGATGAAATACCGGAGCTTGGGCAGCAGGTGCCCCAGGCTGCCGGTTTGTATTTCTATGATATTTCCTTGCGGGGTAACGATATCTGCGATGTAATCCCCGACTTTTTCTTCCGTCCTGCTTCCTTCTTCGTTCAGTGCGTACAGCTGCTTTACCGTCCGGTGCAGGTGGGTTTCATTCAGTGTGTTTATCATGCTTCGCTGGAACTATACATTGTTACAGCAAAAAATTCAAATAATTCACCGAAAAAATACTTATCGGATTTTTTTTCATTGACATAACGAAAAAAAACGTTAAAATGATAGATAAGTGGGAAATAGTGGGAAAAAGTGGTGAGTAGTGGTATGGAAATGCTTATCGGTCAGTACCGCAATACGCTGGATGAAAAGGGAAGGATCCTTTTCCCGGCAAAGTTGCGCTCTATCCTGCAGAAGGATGAACTGATTGTGACGCAGGGCCTTGACCACTGTCTCATGCTTTTTACAACCGAAGAGTGGATCAGCCTCAATGACAAAATCATGGGGGCTGCCTCTCTTTTTAATGATCAAAAACGTCTGGTGATGCGCCGCTTTATTGCTCCGGCGCAAAAACTTGAATTTGACCGTTCCGGCCGCCTTTCTATTCCTCAAAATTTACGGGAATACGCCTCCTTAAAGGGCGAATGCATAATCCAGGGATTGAACAAATACATGGAATTATGGGATTCGGCCTCGTATGCGGAGTATCTTGAAAAGAGTGAAGATTCATTTCAGGATGCGGTCGCAAGCATGGACGGCATCCTGTTCTGAACATAAGGACGAGCAGCCCTTATTCCGGTGTTTCTGCGGCGGAATCCCTGATTCTGCCGTTGTGCATAGGGATGCGTGCTGCGGGATGAAGAAACGTGGAAATTGTCCATACGCCAGTGCTGCTGCATGAGTGCCTCGAATACCTGTCCCCGGAGGGGGAACCGTATGCAGATGATGCATTCATGGTAGATTCTACGCTGGGTGAAGGCGGGCATTCCTTCCACTTTCTGCAGAAATATCCCGCGCTGCACATTCTTGGCGTTGACGCTGATGCACTGATACAAGGCCGTGCGCGCGAACGTCTTGCTCCTTTTGGTTCCCGGATGGAGTTTTACAACGGGTGGTTCAATGATTTTTATCATTCCTATCCGGAGGGAAGGCGCAGGCCCAACCTCATACTCTTTGACCTGGGAATCAGTGTTTTTCATTATGAGCGAAGCGGGAGGGGATTCTCTTTTCGCCATGATGAAAAACTTGATATGAGGTTGAATCCCGGCGCGGGAAAAAGTGCCGCGGATCTTGTAAATACAATGGGTGAGCAGCAGCTTGCAGACATGATTTATCTGTATTCGGACGAGAAATATTCCCGCCGGATTGCTGCTGCTGTGGTTGCAGCCCGCGCAGGGGGGCGCATTGAGTCCACCAGGGCGCTGGCCGAGATTGTGGCGGGGGCTGTTCCTGCAAAGTACCGGTACGGGCCCATTCATCCTGCCACGCGGACATTCCAGGCGCTTCGGATTTGCGTGAACAGCGAGCTGGGGCGGCTTCCGCAGGCGCTGCATGACGCGTTCAATGTGCTAGCGCCGGGCGGAAAGATGGGCGTTATCACGTTCCATTCCCTGGAAGATAAAATTGTAAAGAATTATTTCAGGAATCTGGGAAAGCAGTGCGTGTGCCCTCCCGAAGTTCCTGTGTGCGCCTGCGGCGGAACTCCCTGCGCGGAAGTTTTGACCCGTAAGCCCGTGGAGCCGTCAGCGGAAGAAGTGGCGGAAAATTCCCCGTCCCGGAGTGCCAAGCTCCGCGTGGTGAGGAAAATCCGTGATGCGGATGCCAATCGGCTGCGTGGAGTGGAGGCTTTATGAGCAAGAATGTAGCGGGGGTGCTCAGGACGGCGGGAATGTGCCTGCTGGCGCTGTTCATCCCTGTCCTGCTGGTGATAGACGGAATTCAGGCCCGCAAATATGCGGATCTGGAAAACCAGGTGCTGGAACTGGAAAAAAAACAGCGTGACCTTGTGGAGCAGAACCGGCAGCTCATTACCGATATAAGTGTACTTTCAGGTTCCGACCGGATTGAACGGATTGCAGAAGATCAGCTGGGCATGCGTCAGGCGGAAACCGACGAAATTGTGCGCATTGAAATGAAGGACAGCAGGAAATGAACGGAAGCAGCTTGTTGAATTTGGAAGAAACTCTCCGCGCTGTGGGCGGTACCTGCGTTCTGGGAAAGGGTGATTTCTGCTTTACCAGCGTCCAGACGGACAGCCGTGCCGTGCAGGAAAAGAGTCTTTTTGTGCCGCTTATCGGCGAAAAGCAGGACGGACATGCCTATGTTCCCCAGGCGGTGGAACGCGGGGCATCCGTGGTCTTTATCGCACGGAAAAACTATGAGGCAGACGGCAGCTTTTTTACCGCACTTTCTGCGGAGCACCCGGAAGTCTTTTTTATCACTGTTGATAACACGCTTGCTGCGCTGCAGGCCGCCGCTGCCTGCTACGTGCAGCACTTTCCTTCACTTATCCGCATCGGCGTAACCGGTTCCAGCGGCAAGACGAGCACCAAGGAGATTGCCGCAGCCATATTGTCTGCCAGATACCGCGTTATTACCAACAAAGGAAACCTGAACAGCGAAACCGGGCTGCCGCTTTCCGTATTTACCATCCGGAAGGAGCATCAGGTGGGGCTCTTTGAGATGGGCATGAACCGCAGGGACGAAATGCGCGAGCTTGCCGCCGTGCTGCGCCCCCGCTATGCGCTGGTGACTAACATCGGCACTGCCCACATCGGCATGCTGGGCAGCCGCGAAGGGATTGCCGCAGAAAAAGCCCATGTTTTTGACTATCTTGACGGGGAAGGAACGGCCGTTATCCCTGCGGATGATGATTTTGCCGCATTCCTGGCTTCCCGTGCCAACGGAAAGGTCGTGTATTACGGCAATGGAAAGCCTGCGGGCGTGCAGCTGATTGCCGACCGGGGCCTTGACGGTACTGAATTCTCCGTAGAGGGGCAGCCGGTGCTGCTTCCGCTTCCCGGTGCATACAATTACAAGAACGCGCTTGGTGCAATTGCCCTTGCGCAGGAGCTGGGGCTTTCCGCCGGGGAAATTGCCGCCGGCATCCGTTCGCTCAAGCCGCTGTCCGGGCGCAGTGAAGTCCGCCGCGGTACGTATACCATCATTCAGGACTGCTACAACGCAAATCCAGATTCCATGGACAAGGCAATTGCCCTTGCTGCATCCGTTCCTGGCGATTTCCGGCGCATTTACGTGCTGGGCGACATGCTGGAGCTGGGGGCGGATGCTGCTGCTGCACACGCGGCGGCGGGGAAGGCAGCCGTACATTCCGGCGCGGATGCCGTGGTTTTTGTGGGCAGCGAAATGAAGTCCGGCTACGAGGCCGCGCTTGCCGAACACACAAAGACGGTGCTGCACTATATTGCCGGCCATGATGATGCCGCAATTGCCGCGGCTGCCGCTGCCGTGCAGGAAACCGCCCGCCCCGGCGACCTTGTACTCTTAAAGGCTTCTCGGGGTATGGCCCTGGAGCGCCTTGGCGCCGTGCTTGAAGGGGGTGCCCGGTGAGCGCATTCATGTTCCATGCTGCCCGTCCCGTGGAAAAATACCACAAGAGCGACATTCTCTTTATGATGATGGTGCTGCTGCTGTGGGGGCTGGGCCTGTTTACGCTCTTTGTCTGCACGCCGGAGAAGGGCGAGCGCCTGTTCAACAACCGCTACTATTTTGTCATCCGCCAGCTTGTCTGGTCTGTGGTGGGCTTTGCTTCCCTTGCATTTTTTGCGATGATTCCGATCCGTGTGCTCCGGAAACTGCTGCCGTTCATCGTGCTCGGCTCCCTGCTGCTGTGCATCATTGCCATTGTTCCCAGCCTGGGCAGCATGCGCAAGGGTGCCAGCCGCTGGATTTCCCTGTCGCGCTACTGGACGGTGCAGCCGTCGGAATTTGCCAAATTCGCCGTCATCCTCTTCCTTTCAAACCTTTTTGACAAGCAGGCACGGGAGGACGGCGGTACCCAGAAAGAATTTTACTACCCGCTCATCGGGCTGTTCATCTTTGTCATAACGATTTTCCTGCAGAAGGACTTTTCCACCGGCGTCTTTATGTTTATCGTGGGCTGCCTGATGTTCTTTGTGTCCGGCGCCAGAATGTCCTGGTTCGGGCCGCTGGTGCTGCTGGCAATCCCCACGGTAGCCTTTATGATTGCCATTGAGCCGTTCCGCCTGATGCGCGTCATATCCTTCCTGAACCCGGACGAATATTCGCTTACGACGAATTACCAGATTCTTGCGTCCCAGCGGGCAATCACCGCGGGCGGCTTCTGGGGCAACGGCCTGGGCTCTTCCTTCAGCGATGTCTACAAAATCCCGGAAGTCCAGACCGACTACATCTTTGCGGGCTGGGCAGATTCCATGGGGCTGCTTGGCGTGGCGGCGTATTTCTGCGCGCTGCTTTTCTTTGCATGGCGCGGTTACCGCACGGCGCTTTTGTGCCGCGACCGTTTTGCCGCTTACGCCGCTTTTGGCTGCATCAGCATGATATTCATCCAGTCGCTGATGAACTGCGCCGTCGTCTGCGGAGCTGTCCCCACGACCGGCATTACGCTGCCCTTCTTTTCTTCGGGCGGGTCTTCGCTGGTGGTGACGCTCAGCATGTGCGGCTTTGTCATAAATGCATCCCGCTGCGATACCGATGATGATGGAAGGGCTGTTCCATCCGGCGCGGCGGGTAGAGAAATATAAAGAGGAGAAGATGTCAGCGTATGAGTGACAGTGCAAGTGTAATGGTTCATGGCATGGAGGAAGGCGGCTATTCCCTGTACGGGGAACGCGGCGGCTCCCGCAGCACGGCTTCCGGCGGCAAGCAGAAGGATGTCCGCATCACGATAATGAAGATAATCGTCCTTATCCTGAGCGTCCTGCTCCTGCTGGAAGGCATTATCTATACGTTTGTAATGCCCTGCCTTGCGCCGGTAAAGGTCGAATTTTCCGGCCTGCAGAATGTTTCTTCCCAGATGCTCATGGACCGCGTGTCCCGTGCCGGCGGCCCCACCTGGATTCAGTTCGATTCTTCCAAGGTTGTGGCTGCGCTGAGCGGCATATCGGGCATAGACACGGTTTCCGTAGACAAGGAATTCCCCGACAAAGTCATTATCCGCGTAAAGGAGCGCGTCTGCGTTGCAAAGACGATAATCTCTGTGAACGGCAGCTCTATCCCTGTTCAAATTGATGAAAATGGTGTATTATTCACTACAAGCACGTCCGACGTGGTGAAGGACAGCAATATTCCGCTCATTTCCGGGCTTCCTGTAGAGAATATGCAGGCGGGAATGCGTTTTCCGGCGCGGTACCGTCCGCTCATGGAGCAGATTGCGGCCATCCAGCGGCTGCCGCAGAAATATTTTGCGGCGGTCTCCGAGATTCAGGTTGTCAGCAAGGAGTACGGCAGCTATGAGCTGGTGCTTTACCCCGTGCATACGCAGGTGCGCATCCTTACTGACCGGACGCTGGATGAGGATGTCCTCAAGCGTATGGTGGTCGTGCTTGACGTGGTGAATTCCACGGAGCCGGACGTAAAGGAAATCGATCTCCGCTACGGGGCGATTTCCTTCCGGAAACACTAGCATCGGCAGCTTTTGGGCCTTTTTTTCCGGGCTGTCATGTAAAATTTGTTTTGGGGGACTTTTTGAGCGGCATTATCGTCGGGCTGGATGTCGGCACCAGCCTTATTAAGACAGTCATCGGGGAACTGGATGCAGATAATACTATCAAAATCATAGGTTTTGCGAAGCGCCCTTCACCGGAAGGCATGCTCCGCAACGGTGTCGTCGTCAATATCGATGCCGCCGTGACTGCCATCACGGACTGCATTGAGGCTGCAGAGCAGATGGCGGGCCACGAAGTGACTGAAGTGTACACTGCCATCGGCGGTTCCCTTGTGGAAGGGCAGAATTCCGAGGGCGAAGTTGTGGTGGACGAGTCCCGCCAGAAGCGGCCGCTGGAAATCCGCGAAGATACGGTGAACCGTGCGCGCGAGGCTGCGGAAGCAATCATGATTCCGCTTGACCGTGAAATCCTGCACAGCGCCCCCCAGACCTACATCGTAGACAATATTCCTACAAAGCAGCCGGTGGGCGTCATGGGCATGCGCCTGAAGGTAAAAATCCACATCATTACGGCCTCAAAGACCATCTGCCGCAACATGGAGGAGTGCATCGGGCGCGCGCACTATGTCTGCGGCGCAATCTGGGCAAAGACCATGGCGCTGGCGCTGGCAACCATCCACGAGGACGAAATGTCGCTCGGTTCCATCCTGATTGATCTGGGCGCGGGTACCACCGATGTGATGGTGGTGAACAACGGCGCGCCCGTCTATATGACTTCCATCGAGGCCGGCGGAAACGCGGTGACGAACGACATTGCGCAGGTGTACGGAATTCCGTTTGCCGAGGCCGAAAAGGTAAAGCTTGACAAGGGCTCCTGCCTGATGCAGCCGGACGACCCGGACGAAGAGGTTCTGCTGCCGCCTATCGGAGGCCTGCCGCCGGTGCAGTCCACGCAGTCGGAGCTGTGTGCCATCATCCAGCCGCGCATGATAGAGATTTTCCGGCTGGCAAAGCGGGCGGTGGCTCAGCATTCCGGGCTGAAAAAGCTGAACGGCAGCATAGTGCTGACCGGCGGCGGTGCGCTGCTGCCGGGGGTTGTGCCGCTTGCCCAGCAGCTGTGGGGTACTGCTTCCGTCCGCATCGGCGAAGTCTCTGATTTCGGCGGCATCGACAAGTCTTACCGGGATTCCGTCTATTCCACCGCCGTGGGGCTGCTGCTTGCGCGCCGCTCTGATGAAATCGTAGCGCAGCGCTTCAGCCGGAAAAAGGTGTCCGTGCATGACGATTCCCCGAATAAGTTGTTCGAAGCCGTCGGAAATGTATTTAAAAAATTTTTCTGATGGTGTATAATAGGTGAAAATCGGCGGCTCCTGTTCTGGGGATGATGCGGGAAGCCTTGCCGGAAGTTCCTTCATTTCTTTGCTTTGCAAGGATTTGTCCGGTTTGCCGCAAAAGGGACGGGAAATTGCTGTAACGAGGGGGTTGCGGCGTTTCCATACATAACGCTTGCATTTTAGGTTTGGGGATAAGGCCTGAATGTAAAAAAAGTGGGTTGGGAGGATAGTATGATTGAGCTGTCAGTGGTGAATGACGGAAGTTCTGATATAGGAGTTGCGAACCCTACCGTCATCAAGATTATCGGCTGCGGCGGCGGCGGCTCCAATGCGGTGAACTGCATGGTTTCGTCCGGTGTGAAGGACGTTGAATTTGTTGCGCTCAATACGGATTTGCAGGCACTGAATGTTTCCAAGGCGCAGAAAAGAATAGTCATCGGCCGCAAGATAACTGACGGCCTTGGTGCGGGCGGAAACCCGGAAGTCGGCGAAAACGCTGCCAAGGAAGACACTGAATCCATCACGAACATCGTGCAGGGAACGGACATGGTTATCATCACTGCCGGCATGGGCGGCGGCACGGGCACTGGTTCTGCCCCGGTTGTCGCAGATATTGCCCGCAAGAGCGGTGCCCTTACGATTGCTGTCGTTACCACACCCTTTGATTTTGAAGGTCCGGTGCGCATGAAGAACGCCCAGGAAGGCCTCAAGAAGCTGCGCGAAAACGTGGACAGCCTGATTATCGTGCCGAACCAGCAGATAATGAAAATCTCAAACAAAAAGCTTAATTTCCGCCAGGCTTTCCGCCTTGCCGACGACGTATTGTGCCAGGGCGTGCAGGGCATTTCCGAACTTATCACGACATCCGGCGTGGTGAACCTTGACTTTGCCGACGTAAAATCCGTCATGAAGGGGCAGGGCAATGCCATCCTTGGCGTGGGCGTGGGCGAAGGCGAAAACCGTGCTCTGGATGCTGCCCAGGGTGCCATTTCGAACCCCATGCTGGAAAACTGCCAGATTGACGGCGCTTCCAATATCCTTGTGAACATTACCTGCGACAACGATTCCATCGGCATGGACGAAGTGCAGGAAATCGTGAATACCATAAAGGCTTCTGCCGCAAAGAACGTAAACGTCATATTCGGTGTTGTTGACAGGCCGGACATGGGCGATAAAATCTCTGTGACCGTCATTGCAACCGGCTTTGAACGGGCCGCAGACGATGATGACGATGACGATGATGATTCAGTCCGCCGGGGCGAAGAAAACAGCATTTCCTGGGGTGACTTTGAAAATGTGGTGAACGGCAGGCTGTCTTCTTCTGTGGAAAAGGCTGCTCCGGAACCCGTTCAGAAAGTGAGCCTTCCCGGGTTTGGGGGCAGGACGCTGGCGCATGATGCTGCTCCTGCACGCAAGGATGCCGGGGAGCCGAAAGCCCCTGCTGCAGCCCTGTCCGCCGCAATTGAGCCGGAGCAGGCTCCTGCTGCTGCACTGCCGCGGAGCCGGGGTATCCGCCCGCCGGAAGGCTTTGTCCGCCGCAAGGATGATTTGTCCCAGCCGGCGGTGTGGCGCAACCCGGAAACACTGCCGCGGAGCATAAACCTTTCTGATGACAGATAAACCTGCCGCACCGCTGGCAGAAGAATTTTACGCAGACCTGCTGCTGGTGGGCCGGCGGGCCGGGCTGACGGCCCGTGCCTATGCCGAATCTGCTGCCACCCTGCTCCAGTGGGCCGGGGAACAGTCCAGGCCGCTGGGCAGCCTGACGGTGCGGGACCTGCTGTATTACATTGCCTTGCGGCGCACGCAGGGCATTTCCGATCTGACCGTGGCAAAGGAGATTTCTGCCCTGCGTTCCTTCGGCGAGTTTCTGCTGCGCAAGGGCATCTGGACGGAAAACCTTGCGCTGGAGCTTGACCGCCCCAAGGCTTCCCGTGCGCTGCCCAAGGTGCTGAGCGTGGAGCAGGTTGATGCCCTGCTTGCTGCCATCGACACCAGCACGCCGCTGGGAGTCCGTGACCGGGCACTTTACGAGCTTATCTACAGCTGCGGGCTCCGTATCAGCGAAGCCGCCGGTCTGCTGCTTGCGAATGTTCATTTTAAGGAAAAATTATTGATTGTGCTGGGAAAGGGCAGCAAGGAGCGCCTGGTTCCGTTCGGGGATATTGCGCTGGAATGGCTGGAAAGATGGGTGCATGAAGCCCGTCCGGCAATTCTGGGGCAGCGCCAGGTACCGGAAGTCTTTGTTAACGCCCGCGGAACGCCCTTGTCGCGCAAGGGCATCTGGAAGAATTTCCAGGCGCTGGAGGCAAAGAGCGGCGTGCAGTCCAAGGTGCATACGCTGCGCCATTCCTTTGCGACGCACCTGCTTGCCGGCGGGGCGGATCTTCGTTCCGTGCAGGAACTGCTGGGGCACGCCGACCTTTCCACCACGCAGATTTATACGCATATCGACGACAGCCGCCTGCAGGAGTGCCACAGGGATTTTTTCCCCGGGCATAAAGACGAAACCTGTTCGGAAACTTCAGTTTCAGAACAGGTTACAGTAAAATACGATGTTTAAAATCGCGCTATTTGAGCGATTTTAAACTCGTTGACCTGAGCGGAAACGCAGTTTCCGAACAGGTCTAAGATTTTGGTTCTTCCGGTAGCGTCTAAGGACGGCAGGGAAAATTCCGATGATAGAGAAGAGGGCCGGCTTGTCAGCTGCGCCCGCTGATGTAAGGAGTACCGACATGAAATTCTGTGAAAAAGTTGCGGCTGCGGCGTTTGCGGCCGTGTTTTCCGCCTCCGTGCTTTCCTGCGGGGCGTCATATAATTCCATAAAGCGCATGCAGCGCATGGAAGAGGGCGTTTCATCCCCCACAACAAAAGAAGAACTTGCCGAGGCAATCAAGAAATACGACGCCCGTGCCATGGATCTGGTCTCCACGCAGGCGCAGGAAGGCATCTGGTACAAGATTCTGGGGACCCGCTACCTGGACGAGGCAATGTACGGGCAGGCATACGAATGTTTCCAGAAGGCCGTGCATTTCTATCCCAACAATGCAAACCTTTACTATTATATTGGCATGTGCGCTGCTTACATAGCGAATTCCGAGCTTGACTACGCCGGAACGGGCGGTCTGGAAAGCGCGGGGCGCCGCATGAACTACCTGAAGGTTTCTGAACAGGCCTTTCAGCAGGCACTCCAGATTGACCCCAAGTATTACCGTGCCATGTATGCGCTGAGCGTGCTGTACGTCTTTCAGCTTGAACAGTACGACAAGGCAGTACCGCTCCTTGAACGCTTCCTTGAAGTGCAGAAGCGCGACACCAGCGGCATGTTCGTCCTTGCAAACGCCTACTACCACCTCTATGAATTCGACAAAGCCGTGGAACTGTACGACGAAATCATAAAAATCAACCCGAATGCCGAGAAAACCGCCGAGGCCCAGCGGAACAAGAAGCAGGTGCTTGACTATCAGTATGCGGAAAAGTGAGCGGTGACGGCAGACATACTTGATATAGTCCTTGCATCAATTCCTTTCCTCACTGCGCGGGAAAAAATCTGTCTGAAAAAGAATCTTGACAGTATAGAGGAACTTGCTGTACTGTCTATAGAAGCTATTTCGCAGAAGGTCGGCCGGGTGATCCGCCGTGCCGTGTGGGATCCCGCCGTCACTCGTGCACAGGCAGAGCGCGCGGTGCTGCTCATGGAACAGCAGCATATCGGCACGGTGCTGCTGACCGATGCCGCGTTTCCTGCGCTGCTGCGGGAAATTCCAGACCCGCCGTATGCACTGTTTTACCGCGGCCGCCTTGAGGCCCTGCACCGGCAGTGTGTTTCCGTGGTGGGCACGCGGCGCGTCTGCGGGGAATGTGCCGCCGCCGCACAGGATTTTGCCCGCGAGGCTGTGCTGGACGGGCTTACCGTTGTAAGCGGCAATGCAGAGGGCATTGATTTTTTTGCGCACCGGGGCGCGCTGCTTGCGGCGGAATCCAATACCGGCGCATGTGGAACCGGCGGTGCCCCTGGTGCTACGGCGGCGGTGCTGCCCTGCGGCATAGACACCATTGTTCCGGTGGGGCACAAGGCGCTTGCTGCACGTATCCTGCGTTCCGGCGGAGTCATTGTGGCGGAATACATCCCCGGCTGCCCGGCAGAAGCGTGGCGTTTTGTGCAGCGCAACAGGATTATTGCTGCACTTTCACCCGCCACGGTGGTGGTGCAGGCCCCGCCGGGGAGCGGCGCCCTGATTACGGCGGATTTTGCCGTGGGCTACAGCCGCGATGTGCTGTTCCATAAAAGCTGCTTTTGTGCAGAGGCGGCGCAGTCTGCACAGGCTGCAAAAAAACGGCTGGAGGCAAAGGCTGCATCATCACGCCCCGGCTCAGCTGCCGCTGCATCTGCGGCGGCAAAGCTCCGTAATTCCCCGGAGCGCTATGTGGCGGACGGTGCCCCGGTCATTGCTTCGTATGCGGAGTACCGCGCCGCGCTTGCAGCTGCTCCGGGCGGGAATTCTGCTGCGGGCGGCGGGCAGGGACAGCTTTTTTAGGTAATATAAGGTAGATAAGGATATGGCTGAAAAGACGACAACAACGGTAAAGAAAACCAGTACGGCAAAAAAAGCTGCGGCGCTGAAGAAAACCGCTGCGGTACGCAAGGCATCGTCCCGGAAGCGGACGCTCGTCATCGTGGAATCCCCGGCAAAGGCAAAGACCATCGAGCACTATCTTGGCAGCGGTTACACGGTAAAGGCTTCCATGGGGCACCTGATAGACCTTCCCAAGAGCCGTCTTGCCATAGATGTAGACAAGGATTTCCAGCCGGAGTACATCACGGTGCGCGGCCGCGCAAAGCTGCTCAAAGAACTGCAGAAAGATGCCAAAAATTCGGACGAAGTGCTGCTTGCATCGGATAACGACCGCGAAGGAGAGGCGATTTCCTGGCACCTGCATAACGCGCTCCGGGACAAGACTTCTGCCCCCATCGAGCGCATTACCTTCAACGAAATTACGCCTGTTGCCATCAAGGAAGCCATAAAGCATCCCCGCGAGATTGACGAGGCAAAGGTTGATGCCCAGAAAGCCCGCCGCGTGCTTGACCGGCTTGTCGGCTACAATTTAAGCCCTCTTTTATGGAAGAAAGTGAAGAACGGGCTGAGCGCCGGCCGCGTGCAGTCTGTTGCGCTCCGCCTTATCTGCGAACGCGAACAGGAAGTTGAAGACTTTATCCCGGAAGAATACTGGACGCTTGCCGCCGATTTTGTCAAGGGCAAGACAAAGTTCACCGCCCAGCTTGTGGAATACCGCGGCTCAAAGCCTGAACTGAAAAACGAACAGTCGGTCAAGACCATCATCGGCGAAATCCAGAACAGTGACTGCATCGTCACCGACATAAAGGAAAGCGAGAAAACTGTGCGGCCTAAGCCGCCGTTTACCACGTCAAAGCTGCAGCAGGCCTCCGCAAACCGCCTGGGCTATACGTCCCGCAAGACCATGCAGATTGCCCAGCAGCTCTACGAAGGCGTGCAGATTGGTTCCACCCGCGTCGGCCTTATCACCTACATGCGTACCGACTCCGTGCGCATCTCCCAGACTGCAATTGACGAGGTGCGCAGCTGGATCGGGCAGAATTTCCCCGATGACCTGCCGCCGGAGCAGATAGAGTATTCCGTCGGCAAGGGCGCGCAGGATGCCCATGAAGGTATCCGCCCTACGTATGTCAGCTATACGCCCGACAGCATAAAAGAGTATCTGTCCCGCGACCAGCTGCGCCTGTATACCATCATCTGGGAGCGCTTCGTTTCCAGCCAGATGAACAATGCGCGCACCAAAACGACCAGTGCCGACATCCGCGCGGGCGAGGCTTTGTTCCGCGTGAGCGCAAGCAAGCTTTCCTACAAGGGCTTTTACAATGTCATCAAGACGCTGTCTTCCAAAGAAGACGTGACCGGCTCGCTCCCGGCGCTCAAAAGCGGGGAAAAACTGGCCAGCGGCACGTTCTACCCGGAGCAGCATTTTACGCAGGGACCGGCGCGCTACACGGATGCTTCCATCGTTAAGACGCTGGAAGAAAAGGGCATTGGACGGCCGTCCACCTATGCCCCCATCATATCTGTGCTGCTTGACCGCTACTATGTAACGCGGAGCAACAAGCAGCTGGTTCCCACGCCGCTGGGAAAAATCATCTGCCACATTCTGGTAGAATCCTTCCCGGACGTCATCAACGAGAAATTCACCTCCGAGGTTGAAGACGACCTGGACAAGGTTGAGCGCAGCGAACTGGTCTGGACGGGCATGATCGGGCGCTTCTACAAGCCCTTCAAGGAACGGGTCGACAGCGTAAACAACACGCAGGAAAGCCTCAAAGGCTCGCTCGACGAAACAACCGACCAGCTCTGCGAAAAATGCGGGCGCCCCATGGTCAAGAAGCTGGGGCGCTTCGGCTACTTCCTTGCCTGTTCCGGCTTCCCCGAATGCCACAATACCAAGAGCATACCGCTGGCAAAGTGCCCGCGCCCCGGCTGCGGCGGCTACATCGTTGCCCGCAAAACCAAGGGCAAGGGCAAGGAATTCTACGGCTGTACGAATTACCCCACCTGTGATTTCATCACGCACTTCAAGCCCATCAATGCGCTTTGTCCCAAGTGCGGCTGGTTCCTGGTGGAAAAATATGATAAGAAGAACGGCTCGTACAAGAGCTGCATAAACCCGGACTGCGACTACCTGCATTCCCCGGAAGAAGCCGTGAATGCAGAAGCTGCAGGCGAATTCGCCAGGGCGAATGAAGCTGACCAGAAGGCTGCCGAACAGGCCCGCCAGATGGCTTCCCGTTCCCAGGGCGGGGATGAGGAATGAGGGCTGGTTCCTCACCTCAAGGAACCGTTTCCCTTCCGCAGGGAAACGGGGCTGCCGCTGAATCCGCCGCTTCCGCAGGGAATCCCGCCGGCCGCCCCGGCACCGGCGGATGCCCCGTGACCGTGCGCGAATGTTCGGAGGAATACCTGCTTTACCTTGCGTCCGTGCGGGGACTGTCTGCAAACACGGTAACGGGATACCGCACCGATTTGGGGCACCTTGCGCTTACCGTCGGCGCGGATACTGCCCTTGCTTCGCTGTCTACCGAAGACCTGCGCTCCTGTGTTGCCGCGCTCAGCCGCCGCAAGTACAGCGTTACCTCCATAAACCGCTTTATAGCCGCCGTCCGCGGGCTGTTTGCCTATTGCAGGAAATTTCAGTATATTCAGGGAAATGCCGCGCTTGAACTGAAGACGCTCAGGGCGCCGCGCCGCCTTCCGGTTTTTATGACGCAGCAGGAGGTCGACACGCTCTGTTCCCAGCCGGTGCGCAGGGGGCTGCTCTGGCCTGCCCGCGACCGCGCCATATTCGAGCTGCTGTATTCGAGCGGCTGCCGCGAGGGGGAGCTTGCCTCTCTCCGGCTGCAGGATTCTGCCGACGGGTGGCAGAGCGCCGTCGTAACCGGCAAGGGGCGCAAGGACCGGCGCATTTACTTTAGCGATGATGCGCGGCGTGCGCTTTCCGTGTACCTGGAGGAGCGCGGCCGCCGCTTCCCCGAAGGAATGCCCGGCGGGGGCAGCCCGGTTGACGCGCTTTTTGTAAACCAGAAGGGGCTGCCGCTGAGCGCCCACGGCATCTGGTACATTGTGAGCCGCTACAGCGGCGCGGAGGGAACGCAGCGTCCGGTGAGCCCCCACGCCTTCCGCCACACGTTTGCAACGGCACTGCTTTCGGGCGGGGCGGATATCCGTGCGGTGCAGGAACTGCTCGGCCATTCGAGCATCAGCACCACGCAGCGCTACACGCATATCACCACGGAGCGGCTGAAGGAAGTCTACCGGCAGGCCTTCCCCCATTCCGGCAAAAAAGACTAGGGAGTGTATTATGTCAGAAGAAATGAAAATCCGCAGCACGACCGTTATCGCGGTCAAGCGTGACGGAAAGGTTGCCATGGCGGGCGACGGGCAGGTGACGGCGGGAAACACCGTTGTCAAGGGAAATGCCCGCAAGGTCCGCCGCATATATGAGGGCAGGGTACTGACCGGTTTTGCCGGTTCTGTTGCCGATGCGTTCACGCTGTTTGATAAATTTGAAGAAAAGCTTAAGACGTACAACGGAGACTTGACCCGTTCTGCCGTGGAGCTTGCCAAGCTGTGGCGCACGGAACGTTCCATGAGTAAGCTGGAGGCAATGCTGCTCGTTGCGGACGCAAAGAAAATTCTGCTTATCTCCGGCGACGGAAACGTGATTGAACCGGAAAGCGACGTTATCGCCATCGGCTCCGGCGGCAATTATGCGTATGCAGCGGCGCTGGCCTACATGGAAACCAGCACGCTCTCTGCAAAGGAAATTGCTGAACGTTCCCTTAAAATTGCCGGACAAATTTGTATCTATACAAACGACCATATCACCGTGGAGGAACTCTAATCGTGGAAGAGACAGGAATGACAAGTGCTGGTCTCCCGGCAAACGATGCTGCTTCGGCCGGCAATGCTGTCCCGGCAGGCACAATGCCTGACGGGCTGACGCCTTCCCAGATAGTCGGCAGGCTTGACAACTATATCATCGGACAGAACAAGGCCAAGCGCTTTGTGGCCGTTGCCCTGCGCAACCGCCAGCGCCGCATCAAGCTCCCGGAGGAAATCCGCGAGGAAGTGGCTCCCAAGAACATCCTGATGATCGGCCCCACGGGCGTGGGCAAGACAGAAATTGCCCGCCGCCTTGCCCGGCTCTGCGGTGCCCCCTTCCTGAAGGTTGAGGCAACCAAGTACACGGAAGTCGGCTACGTGGGGCGCGACGTGGAAAGCATGGTCCGTGACCTGATGGCGGTGGGCTACAACATGGTCAAGGCGGAATTCCAGGAAAAGCTCCGTGCAAAGGCGGAACCGATGGTTGAAGAGCAGCTGCTTGACCTGCTTCTGCCGGGCAGCAGCAGCGCAAAGAAGCAGGAGGATGCCGCCCCCGCAAAGAAACCCAACGTACACATTCTTGGCAACATATTCGGGAACGACAGCCCGGTGCAGGGCAGCGTTATCCAGATTGAGGTGCCCCGGAAGGACGGGGCGGCCCCGCAGGAAAGCGGCACAGCGGCAGCAGCCGGCGCCAGCAGCACCGCCGGGCAGAGCGCACAGCAGGAACAGGCTTCCGACCCCGCTATGAGCGCCACCCGCGAAAAATTCCGCCAGATGCTGCGTGACGGCAAGCTGGAAGACCGCATGGTCGACGTAACCGTGCACCAGCAGCCGCATTTTTCCGGCATGGAGATGTTTTCCGGCGGTTCCCCGGAGGACATTGAGGCGGGGCTGAACGGCATACAGGAAATGCTTACCGGCGGCCGCAACCGCCGCAGGACGGTCACCGTGCGCGAAGCCCGCCAGATACTCATGGTAGACAGCCTTGACCGCATTACCGACGGTGACAAGGTTGCAGATGAGGCAAAGCGGCGCGTGGAGCAGAGCGGCATCATCTTTATCGACGAAATCGACAAAATTGCCACCAAGGGCGGTGAAAGCGGCCGGCAGGAAGTAAGCCGTGAAGGCGTGCAGCGCGACATTCTTCCCATTGTGGAAGGCAGCGACGTGAATACCAAGTGGGGCGTTGTCAATACAACGCACATCCTTTTCATCGGGGCGGGTGCCTTCAGCGTTTCCGCGCCGAGCGACCTTATTCCGGAACTGCAGGGGCGTTTCCCGCTCCGCGTTGAGCTGGAGGCGCTCAAGAAGGAAGACTTTAAGCGCATCCTTACCGAACCGAAGAACGCCCTGATCAAGCAGTACGAGGCGCTGCTGGGCACGGAGGGCGTTACGCTCCGCTTTACCGAGGATGCCGTGGAGCGCATGGCGTTCATCGCGGAAGATGTGAATTCCCGCGCAGAGAACATCGGCGCGCGCCGCCTGCACACCATCATGGAGACGGTTCTTGAAGACCTGAGCTTTGATGCCGATACCCACCGCGGCGAAACAAT
>CADCQA010000086.1 GCA_902803415.1 uncultured Spirochaetaceae bacterium
AGTTTAAAATCGCTCAAATAGCGCGATTTTAAACATCGTATTTTAGTGTAACCTGTTCTGAAACTGAAGTTTCCGAACAGGTTTAATGGGGATTTTTGCGGGGCGCGCCCCGCATGCTTTAGTTGTGGGATTTCCTGCCGCGGCGCCGTTTGCGCGGGCGGGAATTCTTGCGGAAGAAGCTGCGCTGCCTGCGCCCCGGTTTTGCCACAACCGTAATCTGCCGCTTCATAAAGAATATGTATGCCACCACCGAGGTTACCAGACAGATTCCAATGACCGCCAGCGCCCCCGTCCAGCCGGAATTCATCCACGGCAGGGGCACGTTTATGCCGAAGTAGCCGGTGATGACGGTCGGCATCATGAGCACCAGGTTCCAGCCGGTCATGGTCTTCATCACAATGTTCAGGTTGTTCGAAAGGACGGATGCAAATGCATCGTTCATGCCCGCCATAATGTCTGTGTAAGTGTCGGCCATTTCCATAGCCTGCCGGTTATCGATGTCAACGTCGTCCAGCCAGTCCTGGTCTTCTTCGTCAAGCTTGATGAGCCGGGTTTTCCGCAGCTTTTCCAGCAGCAGCTGGTTGCTTTTGAGCGACGTGGTAAAGTAGACGAGCGACTTCTGGATGTTCAGCAGCTGGATAAGCTCGTGATTCTGCACGGAGCGCAGCACTTCGTTCTGAATGGTTGTGGCGCGGCGGTTCAGCTCCTTCAGGTAGCGCAGGAAGGTGATGTCTGCCCGCGCAAGGAAGCGGATGGTGAACGCCGGAAAGTCGTTGAGCGACAGTTCCTTGATGCGGTTTGCGGCAAAGTCCCGCAGCACTTCGCAGTCTGTCCAGCAGATGGTGATGAAAAATTTGCCGTAGGTGATGATGCCGAGCGGCGTACAGAAGTAGCTGATGTCGTCACCCGGCGAAAAGACCGGCAGCCGCAAAATGGTCAGGATGTAGTCCGCATCTTCGTTGTACTCAATACGCGAAAGTTCGTCCGGGTCAAGGATATCGAGCATGTGCTCCGGGTCAACCTTGTACTGCGTCTGGAGTATCGTTATGTCGTCGCTTGTAACACAGCGGGCGTCAATCCATGTTGTTTCCGCCGGATCGAGTTCGTCTTTTTCTTTTTCGACCAGTTTGCCTTTTTTCTGCTGCCAGTAGGTAATCATAGTATATTCCTGTAAATAAAATTAACGCTGGCAGCGCGGTCTGTTAGCAGGGAGTTCCGGCTGGAAGCGTTTTACGGTATGTACACCGCATACGTTGATGATACGAGGAAGAACTGCTTCCACTATCCATAAAACGCCTCCTTTTCAGATGGGATTGGCAGCAGCTGCTGCCAGGCAGGGATGCAGTATCCCTGCAGGAACCGCCGGAAACGATACGGTTTCCAGGCGGCTCCAGTGTAGCATACATCGCGGCAGGAATCAAGAAGGTATGTTCTTGAGCAGCTTGATGATGTACAGCTCGATATAGCGCCTGAGCGCCGGGTGATTTTTTATCTTGTACAGGCTGGGGCTTTCTTCCAGCGACTGGGCAAGGCTGGAAATGCGTTCCGGAGAAAGCGTGTCCGCGCGGAGCGAACGCAGCACTTTGCGCAGGTAGTCGCGGATAAGGTTGTTGACGTCCTGCGTAAGGTTGTCGTAAACATTGCTTTCCAGACGGTCGTTCCAGTCCTGCAGGTAGGCTTCCAGCTCGCGGTCAAGCGTACTGTTTGCCGGCACCAGCTTTGATTCTGCAACAGTGGCGCTGTTGCGGAGTGCCTTTTTGCGGGAACGCGGGTTCGATGCATCTGCGGCATTCAGCTTCTGGAGTTTTTCTTCGGCATCGGCCTTTTCCTGCTGCATGACCTGCTCTGTTGCCGTGTCCGGGTCAACGGATTTTCTGTACTTGTTCTTCTTCCGGTTTTTGATGAGGGAAATCAGCCAGGAAACCAGCGGCAGCGAGTACCAGAAGGGCAGCTTGATTTTTGCGTCGGAATAGATTTCGCCGCGGCTTACCAGCAGCAGTTCGCTGTAGGGGATAAGGGCGCCGTTCCGGTAGAGCACGATGCGGCCGGGGGTGCTGTCCTCGAATGCAACGACCGGCAGGAATGATGCGTGCAGCAGCGCGTACAGAACGGGTTCCGCCGTCTGCAGTTCGCGCGCAAGGCACTGCTCAAAGGCTATGTTGTCCTTCATTTCCGGCAGCGTATCGAACGCAAGCAGGGATTTGAACCAGACCTGATTCAGGCTTTCGCGGATAACCGAACGGGCATCGTTGCACAGGCGGATAACCAGCTGCATGACCTTTGACTTCAGGATAAAGTAGCCGTCCGTTTCGTTCACCTTGAACACGAGCAGCTGCGGCAGGCTGTTGCCCATGCTCTGCGCCCGCATGGAAGAAAGGTGGTCGTTCAGCTCTTCCTTCGTGTACTGGCCCAGCAGCGGCTTGCCGTGGGAATCCTTCATGTTTTCGATGTCGTGCGTGCTGAAGTAGTAGGGCGGATTTTCCATCTGCGTGTCCAGCTCTTTAAAGGCGTTGTCACGCTGCACCCGCTCTGCGGTCTTCGATTTATAGAAGGAAGCCGTGATTTCCACGATGGAGATGGACTGCAGGATATTGATATCCTCGGATGTAAAATCCTTGAGCTTGTTGTAATCCTGCTTGATGAAGTAGCAGAGCTGGCTCCAGTTGTAGAAATTCTCGCCGTTCGTCCTGAGCGCATCCATGGAATCTTCCGGGCGCGCTACAAAGAGGTTGAAGAAGTTCTTTATGGATATTTCCTTACCAGGATTAGAGATAGTAAGCTTTTTCAGGAAGTAGTCGTGGTACTCTTCCTTACGCAGCATGTCCTGCAGCTTTTTGAGTGCCAGCTTGATGAGCAGGTTGACCGACACCGATGACGGGAAGAGCAGGGCCGGAATGTTCTTGTTGAACATCAGGCTGTAGAGCGTCTTGTCGTTCGGCTCGTCGCGGTCAAGCAGCTTGTACAGCAGGTCGGAGCATTGGACTTTCGTCACAATGTCGTTCGGCACATTCTTGGGAATGTCGTTGATGTTCGGGAACGGTATGGACACGTTCATGTCAATGTCCTTGTACGTTTCCGCATAGCGCTCTATGAATGAGGAAACAACGAAAATTGACTGCTTGCCCTGATCCCGGTTCATAAGCACAACCTGATGGGCGGCGCTGATGTGCTGCAGTTCTTCCTCAAGCGCGTCGTCGGTGGAACCGAGGTAGGATGCCAGCTCAGCTTTTTCGTTGACGTGGTGCTGGGCGTAGTGCCGGAGGAAATCTGCGAATTCCCCGAAATCGATGACAGCGCTCCTCTGCTTTGCTGAGTATTGTTTGAGCAGTGTTAGAATGTTTGATGTCGTCTCCATAATATTCCATTATATACGATATTTGCCGCTAAAACAAGATATATTTACAGGGCCGCAGGTGCTCCGCACAGGGCAAAAAACGGGTGGAAGCGGCCTTCCGGCTGAATTTTGAAAAAATTTTGCATTTTTTTTGCGAAAATTTGCGAAAAAAGCAAAATCTCGGCAAGTATAGTAGGTGTAGGGGCAGTAGAATGCGGCGGCTGCGCGCACCGTCCGTCCTCCTGCCCCGCAGAACACCCCGGAATCCCAGGGTGCACGGGAAGCGGTTCCCGGCTTGCATGCGGAAAGCTCGAAGCCCGGACTGCCCCGGAATACGGAAAATTTGGAAGGACTTTCAAAATTCGTCTGAGTTTTGAAAGTCCCTCGGAGGTATGCTGTATGAATGCACTGAATCAGATTATTTTGGAAGGAAACATTGTCCGCCAGCCGGAGCGGAAGGAAATGCCGTCGGGAAGTACCGTCTGCACGCTGCCGGTTGCGGTGAACCGCCGTTACAAGACGCAGGGCGGGGACGTTGCGGAAGAAGTTTCCTATTTTGACGTCGACGCCTACGGGAACCTTGCGGATGTCTGCGCAAAATGGTGCCCCAAGGGGCGCGGAGTACGCATTGTGGGGCGGCTGAAGCAGAACCGCTGGAAGGATGAAGACGGCAAGGCCCACAGCCGGGTAAAGATTATTGCCGAACACATCGAATTCAAGCCCTTCCAGAAGAAGATTGAAGACGAGAGCCCTGCAGCAGCAGACGCGCCCACCAAGGCACAGAAACTTGCCATGCTTGCGGAGGCCGCCGGTGCTGCCAGCCGTGAGCTGGATGCCGCGGAACCCGTCTTCTAGGGAAATTGCAGGCTCCGGGAAGCGCCGTCTTTGCCCTCCTTATTATTTGCGGCGCTTCCCGCCCTTTTGCCTGCTGCCGCGCTGTCCTGCCTGGTCCTTGCGGAACTGTGCGGCGCGGGCATTTGCGGCCTGATACGCTTCCATTTTTTCGGGGTCGTAGAAGCCGTCCTTCCAGTTAAAGCGGGATGCTCCTTCAATCCTGCCTTTTGTCTGCAGGAGTGTCAGCAGGTCCCGTACGTCCGTCTTTGCCACTTTTGTCTTGGAAAAATCCACCAGCTGCCGTTTCCAGCCCTTGCTCTTGAGCGATTCAGCCTTGTCGATGATGCTGAACGGATATTCCGGCATAACAAAGGAACCGTCAGGCGTTGAATTCACCTTAAAAGTAGTGCGCTCCTTGTCGCTGAAGAAGGTAAAGTCGTAGCTTGACGGCAGCTTAAATCGCATGCGGAAAAGTGTTGGGTATGCGAATATCGGAAGCAGCACGCGGGAGCGTTCTTCCGCGGTCTTGAAGGTGGTCTCCAGATTGAATTCGCTGTTTTCGTACGGCATCTGCAGCGCCATGATGTCCTGGTTTTCCAAAAAGCTGACGGCCCAGCGGTTAAATGTGTACAGGTACGGGCCCGCGATGAGCTGCACGCCCTTTTTGCCGCGCAGCATCTGAATCTGCGCAAGGTTGTTCACGATGAACTGCGTGTAGCCCCGCTCAAGCAGGACGGAAAGCACCTTCTGCAGTTCCGGCAGGGAACCTTCCGCCGTGAACGGGTCAAGGGCGATGATGGTCATTTTGCGGCTGTACGGCAGCAGCGGTTTTTCTGCGCTGTCCTTGTTGAGGAAATCATAACTTGTTTCGTTGTTCAGCTCGATGATGATGCGCACCGGGTGTGCCGCCTGCACCACGTGGGCATCCGCCGTCGTGGAGACTGCGATGTACAGGCCTTCGGGGAACCATTTCATGCTGTCGCGCGCCACCGGCGTCAGGTCGAGCACCGGCAGCTTTTCTGCGCCCGGCTGCCGCCTGTAGTGGCTCAGGTCCTGCGGCAGCACGCGCTTGTAGCGCTTTGACATTGATTTTGTCTGAAGCAGATAGACGCTGTCCCCGCGCGTAAAGCCGGTGGGCACATCGATCCAGCGCTTGCCGTTGCTGTCGGTCTGTACCAGGCGCACCTTGTGGCTCATGCGGCCTGTGTCGTCGCGCCGGTGCAGGCGGATGCTGTCGCCTTCGTCCGGGTCATAGGAGCCGCCGCGGATAAGCGCCATCTGGATTTCAGTTGCCTTTTCATCCTGCGGGCGGGCATCCTTTGCATCGCCTGCGGGGGCCGCTCCGGCGGAAAGCTTTTTCTGGAATGCCGTTGCGGCGGCTTTTTCTTCCGCGCTTGCTGCGCGCAGCTCGGAGATGGTGCCCAGGAAGATGCCGGTGCCGCCGGCCTGCTTGGGGTCAAGGATTTTTTCGCCCGCATTCCCGATACCGTCCTGTACGCTTGCAAAGCCGTACCAGTAATCAGTTTTGCTGCGGGCAAAATCCGTGCTCAGGATGCGGTGCCCTTCGGCGATGGAACCCTTGCGGTCTTTCTCCCAGTGGTCCATGACGTAACGGTATGCCGCGGTGACGGCTCCCACGTATTCTGCGCTCTTCATGCGCCCTTCAATCTTAAAGCTGTCTACGCCCGCCTTCATCAGCTCCGGTACGTGGTCAATCAGCTGAAGGTCGCACGGTGAAAAATAATAGCCCTGTTCTTCCGTGGAATAGAGTTCCGCCTTGTAAATGCGGCGGCATGCCTGCGTACACATGCCCCGGTTGGCTGATTTGCCGCCAAGGAAACTGGAGAACTGGCACAGTCCGCTTTCGCTGACGCACAGTGCTCCGTGCACGAACATTTCGATTTCTGCCTTAGTGTTCTCCTTGATGTGACGCACTTCGTCCAGCCCCAGTTCGCGGGCAACGACAACGCGCTTGAGCCCCTGCGCCGCAAGCAGGTTTGCGGCAGCGGCACTTTCTACGTTCATCTGGGTGGAAGCGTGCAGTTCCAGCGCCGGGAAAAATTCCTGGCACATGCGGATCACGCCGAAATCCTGCACGATAAGCCCGTCCGGCCCGATTTTGTTCAGGTACGAAAGAAAGCGGTACAGGCGCTCTGTTTCCTGCTCCGTGCAGACGGTGTTGACCGTTACGTACAGTTTTCTGCCCATGCGGTGCAGGCTTTCCACCGCAGCCTCGAATTCACGCCACGCAAAATTGGAGGAGCGCAGCCGCGCGTTGAAGCTTTTCAAACCAAGATAAACGGCATCTGCCCCTTCACCGATGGCAGCATCCAGTGCCTCTACATTGCCCGCAGGCGCTAACAGTTCAGTCATATCCGTTTATTGTGTGCTATTCTTTGTTAAAAATCAAGCGGTATGGCGGGATTTCTGTTGTGAATCTATTGAATTGTTGA
>CADCQA010000087.1 GCA_902803415.1 uncultured Spirochaetaceae bacterium
CATTTCCTAAAACAAAAAATCCCCTGCGCGGCAGTAACCGGTACAGGGGATTTTTTACGGATGCGCGCTTATCCGGCGGCACCGAAAATCATGTTCGGGATGAACAGAACAAGATCCGGGCAGAACACCAGAATGGCAAGCTCCACCAGAATGGCAAGCAGGAACGGCAGGCTTTCCTTCGTGTACTCCTCAGGCGGGCAGCCGATGATGCCGCAGACCGTGTACAGTGCAGAACCTATCGGCGGCGTCATGACGCCCAGCGTTACTATCGTCGCCATCAGGACACCGAAGTGCACCGGATCCATGCCAACGCTCGTAACCATCGGCAGGAAAATCGGGGTGAGCAGCAGGAAGTTCACGTTGCTGTCCACGAACATGCCGGTGATAAAAAGGAAGCCCAGCATAATCAGCGTCAGAAGCTGGGGATTCTCCGTTATGCCGAAGATAAAGGAACTGAGCGCAGCCGGCAGCTTTACCCACGTGATTGCGTAGCTGAACGGGCCGGACATTGCGATGATGAGCATGATTGCGCCGTTGTCCTTGAGCGTCGTGATCAGGGCTTCCTTGAAGTTCTCCCATGTAAGCTTCTTGTAGACGAACTTGCCGACCACAAGGGCGTAAACGACGGCAAAGGCACCGGATTCCGACGGCGTGAACAGGCCGAAACGGATTCCCACAATCAGAATGATCGGGAAGAAGAGCGCCCACACAGACACCTTCAGGTTGGAAAGCAGCTCGCGCAGGGTAAGCTTGGGTGCGTCCACGTTCGGCGGATCGAATTTCCGGATGCGGCTTGTGATGGTTGTAGAGCCCATCAGGAAGATCATCATCAGAATACCGGGCACAATGCCGGCGGCAAACAGGCGCCCGATTGAAACTTCGCCCACGAAGCCAAAGATAATCAGGCCAAGGCTCGGCGGAATAGTTGCGGTGATAAGTGCCGTCAAACAGTTCACGGAGCAGATGTAGCCCTTTGTGTAGCCGCGCTTGAGCATCTCCGGAGCAAGGATTCTTGTCTCCATGGCGGCATCGGCAGTAGCAGAACCGGACACACCGCCCATCAGCGTGGACATGACTACCGAAATCTGAGCAGTACCGCCGTACATCCGCCGCGTCAAAAGCCGCGCAAGGCTCAGCAGCTGTTCCGTAATGCCGGACACGTTCATCAGGTTCCCCGCAAAGATAAAGAAGGGAACGGCAAGGAACGCAAAGGACTGGCTCTGCAGCACAATCATCTGAACGGCAGCCTCAAACGGCAGAATCGGCTGGCTCAGGAAATACGCAAAACCGGCAATGCCGATGACAAACGCAATGGGCATGCCCATCAGCAGGAAAATAACAAAGCAGAAAAGCAGCAGGCTCATGCTATGCCTCCTTCCGGGCAAAATGCCGTATGCAGTCCCGGATTTTTCCCACGGTCGAAATGGACATGGAGAACGTCGCGACCACCAGGCTCAGGCTCACCAGCGAATAAGGCACGGGAATGGACTGGTATGTCCGCAGCCGTTCCACCCACACCAGGCGTGCACCGTAAATACAGATGACAACCGTCACGCAAAGGATGATCGCATATACGGTGATAAGCACCGCTTCCTGAATCTTCTTGGGAAAATAGCGGGTCACAATATCAATACCGATCAGCTGGCCGCTCCGCCATGCAATGTCGGCACCTAAAAAAGATGTCCAGGCAAGCATGAGCATGGCCAGGTCGATGTTCCAGGACATGGAAATCCTGAGGAACCGAAGGATGGCAGATGCAAAGACCAGCACAACCAGCAGGATGAAACCGACCCCGCACACGGCTACCTCTGCCTTACAAAACCAATCATAAATTTTCTTCACAACGCCCCCTACCAGGCACCGGAAAACACCGTCGCCGGACAGGGCGGCAGGCAGCGCTTTCACTGCTGTTTTTTTGATTTATTGCAAAAAATTGAACACGGAAAACCAAAGCGGTTTTCCGTGTCATCCGATGCAGGTTTTTCCGTCAGTTGATTCCCAGTTCAGAGAAGAGACGTTCCTTGAGACCTGCAGAGAAACCAAGGTCATTGTTCGTGTAGAGCGGCTCGATTGCCTTCTGGAATTCACCGATATCGACATCGGTGATAGTGACACCATTCTTGCGCATGTTGTCATAGAAGGAGCTTTCCTCGCTCTCGATGATTGCACCGTACTCTACGGCAGCGTCACGCATGGTCTTGGTAAAGATTTCGCGGTCTTCGGGCGACAGGCTGTTGTAGAATGCTGAAGAGCAGACAAAGGCAGACTGCAGCATGTAATGCTTGGTCATGGCAAGGTTCTTGGTCACCTCGTACAGGCGGGAACCGTCGGCCGTGGCAACCTGCACCTCGCAGCCGTCAAGCGTCTTTGACTGGATGCCGGGGAAGACTTCGCCCCATGAGATGCCGATGTTTGCAAAGCCAAGGTATTTTGCCAGGTTATTGCCGATTGCATTTCCGAAGCCGCGGATGCGGAGTCCCGACAGGTCGGACACATGCTTGACCGGAACCGTAGTATAGAAACAGCGGAAACCGTTGTACATATTCGTAATATAGACAATGCCTTCCTTTTCGAGGGCAGCCTGCCACTCCTTGAACAGGGCGGTTTCAGGCAGCTTTTTCAGGGCGGCAGAATCGGTCAGGATATACGGAGCCATCAAGATGTTCAGGTCAGGCAGATTGAACTGGCTGGCGAGGCGTCCCGGATCGCTGGGCACCACAAGGCTGATTCCGAGCTTCGCCTGGGTGACAAGGGCATCGGTATCCCCGGAAAGGGCACCTGCAACCTGCACGGTGGCATTGAAGCGGCCGGTGGCATTCAGCCGGTCGGCAACAGCCTGCATCATGCGGCTCTGGCCGGTTGTAGCGGCCTCCGTACCGGCAAACGTGATGTCAACCTTTTTTACCTCAGAAGATTTCTTTGCGCACGAGGACAAAAGCCCGGCGCAGACCAACATGGCAGCAACACAATGGAATGATTTTTTCACTACCGTACCTCCTCTTTACATACTACCATACAAGTATACATGTTGCAAACATTTTTTTTGAAAAAACAAAACGCCGGCCGCAGGCACCTTCCGGACGCACGGTGCGGCAGTTCCAGGGAGAAAACAAAAAACTGTATTCGGAGAAAAAAACACCTGCCCGGGACCGATTTACAGCCCGGGGCAGGATATGAAGAGTCAAAAAGTGAAGTGCAGGTCAGCGGAGGCTGCAGCGGCCGGTGGAAACGCCCGCCGCCGGAATGCTAAACCTGGAACTGGTCAATCTGGGTTCCGATTCTGCCGATGGAATCGCTCACCTTTGAGGAAATGCCGGAAAGTACGGAACTTGTCCGGTTCATTTCTGCGGCACCGGCGGACATCTCTCCCATGCCTTCCTTGATGAGCCCTGTCGCAAGCTTCAGATTCTGGATTTCCGCAAGGATTGCCCGGTTACCCTCCGCCATCACATGCGAGGCGTTCTTTACATCCAGCGTGCTGTCGTTCATAATCTTGAGGGCCTCAACAATCTGGCGCGAACCTTCCTGCTGTTCCTGCATCGCAGACTTTATCTGGTTCACCAGCTCATCCGTCTGGGAAATCTTTTCGCCCACCCCGGCAAAGCTTTCGGAACTTTCGCGCGCGGCAACAACCACCGCAGAAATCTTCTCGCTGATTTTGCGCAGTTCTTCGCTGATTTTCTTTGATTCCGTTGCAGAGGTTTCAGACAGCTTGCGAATTTCATCGGCAACCACACTGAAGCCTTTTCCCGCTTCACCGGCATGGGCGGCCTCGATTGCCGCGTTCATTGCAAGCAGGTTCGTCTGGCTGGAAACGTTCGTAATGGCTATGTTTGCATCCTTAAGTGCCTTTGACAGGGCTTCAATCTCTGCAACATGGGCAGAAACCTTCTGCTGCCGGAGAATTCCCTCCGAAGTGTTCTGCTCCAGCGCACCAAAGGACGCAGCCATTTTCTCCACGCTGTTGTTCACGGACGAAATATTACCGATCATCTGCTCCACTGCGGCAGACGCCTGCAACACACCGTTCGACTGGGTATCTATCATACGCTCAAGGCTGCTGATGTTCTCGGAAATCTCTGCAACCGCGGCGGAAGTCTGGCTCACCGAATCAGCCTGATGGCTCACCTGCCCGCCCACGCTCTCGATGTTGGAAAGGATTTCCGAAATGGAACCTGCGGTACTTTCGATGCTTTCCTGCAGTTCGCCCCGCACAGCGGCAAGATTATCCTTGGAATCCTTTACG
>CADCQA010000088.1 GCA_902803415.1 uncultured Spirochaetaceae bacterium
CGAGTTTAAAATCGCTCAAATAGCGCGATTTTAAACATCGTATTTTAGTGTAACCTGTTCTGAAACTGAAGTTTCCGAACAGGTTTATTTTTTGGCAAAAGTCCCGGGGCACCGCCAGACGGCCGCAATCTGGCGCAGTTACCAGACGTCTGATTCCACTTTGTAGAAATAGTAGCGTCCGGTACGGAACATGGCGGCATTCGCCGAAGGATCGGTCACATCGACGCGCGTCCCCATCGTGCGGTTCTGCCAGTTCCGGGCATCCTGCGTAACATACCAGCCGACATCATCATCGAACGTGATGCTCAGCAGGTTCGGACAGTTGAAGAATGCATTTTTGTCTATGCTGTTAACCGAATAAGGAACGGTCACCAGCACCAGATCCTTGCGGTTGCGGTACGCACCGTACCCAAGGCTCGTCACAGACTCGGAAATTTCCTCGATTCTGCTGTCCCTGCGGTTTTCCGCTGCATCGGATGCAAAAACTGATACCGCAAAAGGTACAAGCAGCAGGGTAAAAATTCTAATTTTAGTCTTAAAATTCATCATAACCGCCTCCTTGCACCAGATTTGTGCGAAGGGAGCAGACAGAGCCGCCGCTCCCTTTCTCTTCTATTATATAACGAAAAAGGGAATTCCGGCAAGAAGAAAAATCAAAAATCTCTAAAAAATTAAAAACTAAAGTATGAAACCAAGCAAAAAAAATGCGCCTCAGCAGAAAGATACCTGGCACCGCCGTTCATCTTTCCACCTCCGCGCATTTTTTTATCTGCGTTTTTAATGCAGGAAATTACTTTTTTGCAGCGGCCTCGTAAAGCGGATACACTTTTGCGGCAACAGCCTGCAGGTCCTTGATGCGGGTCTCGTGGGACGGGTGCGTGCTCAAGATTTCCGGGACACTCGCGCCGCCCATGGCAGACATCTTCTTCCAGATGTTCACCGCTTCATACGGGTCGTAGCCGGCACGCGCCATCAGCTCGGTGCCCACGTGGTCGGCCTCAGTTTCGTGCTTGCGGGAGAACGGAAGCGTAATGGTGTACTGGGAAGCAAGTGCGAGCGCTGCCGTACCAAGATCGCTCAGGCCCACAACTTCCGAAACCACGGTTATGCCAAGACTGCGGAGGGCATCCTGGCTGGCCTGCTCACGGCTGTGCTCGCGGAGCGCATGGGAAATCTCATGCCCCATAACCGCCGCAAGCTCCCCGTCAGTCAGGTTGAGGGAATCAATAATGCCGGTATACACCACAATCTTGCCGCCCGGCATGCACCATGCATTCACGGTGTCTTCCTTGATGACGTTCACCTGCCAGTTCCACTTGAGGGCATCGGCACGGAATACGCCGGTCTGCGCAATAAGGCGGTTCGCAATGTTGCGGACGCGGTTGGTAACGGTGGCATTGGGGTTCAGGGTTCCCGCAGCCTTTGCCTCGGAAAGCACCTGAGCATAAGACTGCTCGGCGCTCTGCTCCATGGTCTCCTCAGAGACAAGCAGCAGCTGGGTGCGGTCAGCGCCGACCGTCCCCGCCTCGGTCGTTGTGGAAAGGCAGCCGGAGAAGCACAGCATTCCGGCGGCAAAAAACAGAACCTTAACGAAATTCTTCTTCATAGTAACCTCCTCAGGGACGGTTCCGTCCCCGCTCAGTATACGCCCATAATCTTCAGGAGCTTCTCCTTACCGATGATGCGCATGAAGCTTGCAAGGCGCGGTCCCTGTTCCTTGCCCACCAGCACGCGGTACATCGCGGTAAAAAGTTCCTTGGGCTGCAGCCCCTGTGCAAGTGCAATATCATACATTTTCTGCTGCAGATCCTTGTCTGTGGCAAAGCTGTCCATGACGGGGACAATCTCGTCGCGGATCTGCACGACCGCGCGGACAGCAGCGTCATCCAGCTCAGCACGGCTGCCGTCGGTGCGCAGGGCGAATTTGAATTCTTCCGGAGCACATTCCGTAACCCAGAACCACGCGCACACACAGCGGCGGCGCAGGCATGCTTCCTGCTCCGGCTTTACGTCGCCGAGCGAGCGGATAACGGCGTCAATGTCGCCGGAATAGGTCTGCAGCAGCGTCGTCAGCTGGCGGAAGGGGATCTGATACGGCATGACGGCGGGCATGCCCGGTTCAATCTGCGCAAGTTCGTACACGCGCTTTTCGTGGCGGAACAGGTCGTCGCTCTTCGCCTTTTCCAGCCCCCAGGCAATGCGCTCAGTACGGTCATAGGCCTCGTACATGGTGATGACATCAAGGTCAAAGCTGATGGCAAACTCGTGGTCTACCTTGTTCACCGCAAAGATGTAGCGCAGCAGTTCCGGCTGGTAAACAGCAAGCGCGTCCGGCAGCGCAATGACCTTGCCCTTTGAAGATGACATCTTGCCTGGTATGCCCTTGAGCCCCACAAAGTCATACTTCATGGTGATGGGCGCATCCCAGCCGAATACCTTCTTTGAAACGAGTTTGGCGGTATCGTAGCTGCCGCCGGGGCTGATGTGATCCTTTCCGCCCGGTTCGAAGACAACCTTTTCCTCGTTCCAGCGCATGGGCCAGTCAACGCGCCAGCCAAGCTTAAAGCCCTTGAACGTGCGCAGGTCGCCGGTTTCCTTGTTGCCGCATTCGCACTCGTAGGAAATGCCGTATTCGCCGTCGTAGCCGGTGACTTTGGTGGTGTCCCGGTTGCATTTTGAGCAGAACACCGCGACCGGCCAGTATTCGTCGGAATCCTTCATCTTGTGCTGCTCGTCGCGGTACTCGTTCAGGCACTGCTTGATGAGCGAACGCTCCTGCATGGCCTTCTTCATGCCCTCGGCATAGCGGTTGGCGCGGTAGCGTTCCGCCTGGTAGAGGAATTCGGGATGGATTCCCACGCGGGGCAGCTCCTGCTCGATGTCAACCTCGTGGTGGCGGGCATAATTTTCGTTGCGGCCGGAAGTGTCGGGCACCATGGTGATGGGGAAGCGCAGGTACTTGCCGAGCGTTTCCGGGTCGGGCATATTGGCGGGAACCTTGCGGAACACGTCGTAGTCATCCCAGGAATAGATGAAGCGGACATTCTTGCCGCGGTCGCGCAGGGCGCGCACAATCAGATCCACGGTCATAATCTCGCGGAAATTTCCGATATGGACGGTGCCGGACGGAGTGATGCCGGAGGCACAGGTATACAGGGGGAGGTCTCCCTTCTGCTTTATGATTCGATCTGCCTGCTGGTCAGCCCAGTGGCACAGTTCCTTCGGGTCACGCTGACCCGCGTTCGTGTTTTCGTTGCTCATGATTCGCCGATTATAGAACAAAATCAGGAAAGTTACAACACAGCGCACAGAAGGAGAGCTTCATGAAAAAAAATACGGTCCCAGTGGAAAAACGCCCGTCACCGCTTAGGCAACGGAATCCGTTGCCCTGTATCGCTGCGCACTACAAATGCGGCGCCGTTCGTTTTTCCACTTCCACGCAGTTTCCCTGTTTTTCCCCGTCCTGCAGCAAAGAAGGCAGGTGCGTTGCCCAAGGCGGGGCTTTCTGGTACACTGGAAGCATGGAACAGTACAAGAAAGAATTCATTGATTTCATGGTCAGCTGCCAGGTGCTGAAATTCGGCTCGTTCACGCTCAAGAGCGGACGGCAGTCACCCTTCTTCATGAATGCGGGGGGCTACGTGACCGGCGGGCAGCTTTCCCGGCTCGGAACCTATTACGCACAGGCAATCCACGCCAATTTCGGCGACGACATAGACGTGTTCTTCGGCCCGGCCTACAAGGGCATTCCGCTGGCGGTGGTGACCGCCGTAGCCTACAGCACGCTGTACGGCAAGGAAATCAAATACTGCTGCGACCGCAAGGAAGAGAAAGACCACGGTGCGGACAAGGGCGCAATCCTCGGCTATAAAATCAAGGACGGCGACCGCGTCGTAATCATCGAAGACGTAACAACCTCCGGCAAATCAATCGCAGAGGTCTACCCGAAAATCAAGGCGATGGAGACAAGCCCCGGCGGCATTCATATCGTGGGCGAAATAGTCAGCCTGAACCGCCAGGAACGCGCGCCGGACAGCACAAAATCCGCCCTCAGCGTGATTGAAGAAACGTACGGCTTCCCGGCACGCGCCATCGTAGACATGGACGACGTTGTGCAGGCGCTCTACACCGGGGGCGACCGCAGCGTCATCACGGACGAAATCAAAAGCAGGCTGGACGCCTACTATAAGGAATGGGGCTGCGAAAAATAGGCCTGTTCGGAAAACAGGCGGCGAGTTCAAAATCGCTGAAATAGCGCGATTTTGAACATCGCATTTCAAAGTAACCTGTTCTGAAACTGAAGTTTCCG
>CADCQA010000089.1 GCA_902803415.1 uncultured Spirochaetaceae bacterium
CTTTCATGATGATTTTATGTTCGGCGTGGTCATGCAGGACAAGGCCATCTGCCGCGAAGCGCTGGAATGCATGCTCGGCATAAAGATTGACCGCATCGAGTATGCCGAGCCGCAGTACAGCGCCGACCCGTTCTACACCGCACACGGCATCCGCCTGGACGTGTACGTGCAGGACGGCAGCCGCATCTACGATGTGGAAGTCCAGAACTACAACCTGCAGGACATGGGCCGCCGCACCCGATACTACCAGGGCATGATGTACGCGGACTCGCTGCTCAAAGGCCAGCCCTACAGCGAGCTGAAGGACAGCATCATCATCTTCCTGTGCCGCTTTGACCCTTTCAAAAAAGGGATTCCATGGTATACTGTGAAGAGGACGTGCCTGCAGGATTCCGCCGTGAAAGTAGACGACGGCGCAGTGGTACAGGTCTTCAACTGCCAGGCATTCGGGCAAGTTGAGAACCCGAAGCTGCGGGCGTTCCTGAAGTACGTGCAGACCGGCACGGCAGAGACGGATTTCACAAGGAGGCTGGAGAAAATGGTTGAAGCAAAGAAGCAGATAGAAGGCATGAAGAAAGCGTACCTGTCCTGGAGCCTGCGCGACCACGACGCCCGCGAGATAGCCCGCAGGGAAGGTCTCGCAGAGGGGCGGAACGAAGGCATTGCAGAAAAAGCCCGCGAAGCTGCGAGAAAACTGCTAGCCATGCACATTCTGACGCATGAACAGATAGCCCAAGCGGAAGGGTTGAGCATTGCGGAGGTGGAACAGCTGGCGGCGCAGGGCTGAAATCAGGAACGGCTGCCCCCGATGCCGTCTTCGCCGGGCGTTCCCAATGGGCGGGGCCGCACGTACTGGTGCCCGCTGCCACAGGCACTTTCAAGGCCGTTACCGCAGGGCACCTGCTCCGACTGCACTGCGGGGGTTCCTGCCCCTGATGCCGCCCACGCAACGACCGTTACCGCAGCGCTATAAATCCTCCACTACAACCAGGTTGGAAGTATCTTGGAGAATCAGGTCCTTCAACGAGGAGCCAGCGGGTACATGGAAGGTGGCGTAGTAGTAGTGATTGAACTCCAGGAGAGTTTCAAAGTTGGTGCAGCCTGTTGCATAGATATACACATCAAATTTTCCTCCTCTTATGCCATAGAAGCAGCTATCCATATTGGTGACCGATGCCGGTATCGTTATCGAATTCGTCATCTTGGCCGCGTCTCTAAAAGCAGACGACATGTTAGTAACCTTTGTCGGTATCGTCGGGAAGCTGCTCAGGGATTCGCAACCCCTGAAGCAGTAGGACATATCCAGCAGCTCGTCGGGCAGTTCGGGGGCAGCTGCAAGCTTCTTGCACCTAGAGAAGCAATCGGCCATAGTGGTGATACCATTGGGTACCGCCGGGGCGGTGGTCAGTTTTGTGCAGCCGGAGAAGCAGGACTCCATGGAGCCGCCGGGCATGCTGGCGGGCAGCTGCGGGGACTTCACAAGGGTTGTGCAGTCTTTGAATCCGTCCTTCAGTGTCCGGATGTCGCTCGGCAGCACTGTCGCCGACAGATCAACGTAGCGGTTTGCACTCGTGCTGGCTTTCAGCGCGTCCTTTATCTGCGTCCAGTTGTCCTTGGTCAGCCCCGTTATGGCAGGCACGACGTAGGCTGTGTCCGGGGTATTTTCCGGCAGGCTCTTGAGGTAGTTCGCCAGGTTTGCAATCGGCAGGCCTGCGGGAATGACCACCGTCGTGTTCTTGTCCGCCGAAGCGCCCGGGCATACCGCCGTCGCCGTGATGACCACGCGCGTGTCGTCCATAATGGCGGATACGGTCGTGGCTGCCTCGTCATCCGGGCTTACCACTGCCTTTGCAGGAGTGCCGGATGCCCAGCTGTAAGTCACCGTGCCAAGTTCCGTCAGGTCCGCATCCGTCAGCCCGTCAAGCGATGCGGTCAAATCCAGCGTGTCGCCCAGCGCCAGCTTGGGGTTGCCCGAGCCGTCCAGTTCCGTTCCGGCGGGGATGTCCACGACAAGGTCCAGCACGTAGATGTCTTTTTCCGCATGGAGCGTCTTTCCGCCCACGACCGCGTCCACACTGACGGTCGTCTTGCCGCCCGCAAGGAGGCCCAGGCTTGTGGTTCCCGTGCTGCCGCTTGCGGTCGCCACAGTCTCCGTACCGGAACTCCAGGTCCATGACGTGACCGTCGGGGCGGTGGCAAAGCC
>CADCQA010000090.1 GCA_902803415.1 uncultured Spirochaetaceae bacterium
ACCGTTGCACAGGGGCTCTTTTGGTGCTACACTGGCGGCATGACCATCATTGCAGAGATAGGAACCGCACATGGCGGCTCCTTGGAAAAGGCTTTTTCGCTGATTGACGCGGCACGGGACGCTGGTGCCGATGCCGTAAAGTTCCAGTGGGTCTACGCGGACGAAATCCTGCACCCCGATACCGGCTTTGTGGAGCTGCCCGGCGGCAGGACACGGCTCTACGACCGCTTCCGCGCGCTGGAAGAAGGCACAGAATTTTTTGCACAGACACTCGACTACGCACACCGGCAGGGCATGCTCTTTATCTGTTCGCCGTTCGGGCTGCAGTCGCTGCGGGAACTTGCCGCACTCAAGCCGGATGCCATAAAAATCGCCAGTCCGGAAGTGAACCACATTCCCCTGCTGCAGGCAGCAGCAGCATACTACGGAAACATTCCCCTTATACTTTCCAGCGGGGTCTCCCGCCTGGGCGACATTGAACGCGCTGCAGACATACTGACGGGAGGCGGCACTGCGCAGGACATTACGGTAACGGGCGGCAAAAAGCTTGCGGCACTCACCCTGCTCCACTGCGTCACCTTCTACCCTGCACCGGAAGAAGAATACAACGTGCGCTGCGTAGACACCCTGCACCGCGTGTTCGGCATCCCGGCAGGCATCAGCGACCACAGTCTTGACCCCGTGCTCATTCCCGTGCTTTCTGCAGCAATGGGCGGCACGATGATAGAAAAGCATATCACGCTCAGCCGGGCAACGGACGGGCTGGATGACCCCGTTGCACTTGAAGGCGAACAGTTCGGGCAGATGGTTCACGCCGTGCACCAGGCAGAAGCCGTCATCCGGCGCTACGGGCGGGAACTTGCAGCAGGGGCACCGGCATCCCTTATGGAAGCGGGCGGCGGCAGTTTCCTCTGTACCCCGGCTCAGGCAGAAATCTTCCGCCAGATGGCAGATGAATACGGAAAGGAAAAAGTGGCGGCTGCACTCGGCAGCGGCGTAAAACGGCTGGCACCCAGCGAACAGGCAAACTACGGCCGCACCAACCGTTCCCTGCACTACCTGCGGGCAATGCACCGCGGGGACTGCATCAAAAGCGGCGACATAGCGGTGCTGCGTACGGAAAAAGTGCTTTCGCCCGGCATTTCGCCGGAATACGCAGGCTTGCTGGACGGCGCGGTTCTGCAGCAGGATGTAGTGGCCGGTGCCGGGGTGCAGTTCGGCGATTTTCTGCAGCGGGCCGCTCAGGGCTGCTGAAAAAGGAGGAACTTATGCGCATGGCATTGACATTTGACGACGGCCCGAACACAACGACTACAATGCACGTACTTGACGTGCTGAAGGAATACGGCATCCGGGCATCGTTTTTCCTTATCGGGCAGAATATTACGGAAGCGTCCCGTGCCGCCATCGACAGGCAGGTTGCAGAAGGACACAGTGTAGAATGTCACTCATGGACGCACCCGTTCATGACAAAGCTTTCTGCGGAAGAAATCAGGGCGGAAGTGGAGCGAACCAACGCGCTCATTGAAACCTGCACGGGAACCCCGCCGATGTTTTTCCGCCCGCCGTACATCGACGTAAATGAGCTGATGTACCGCACAATAGATATGCCGTTCATCTGCGGGCAGGGGGTGGAAGACTGGGTTCCGGAAGTTCCCGCCAACCTGCGTGCACAGCGTTTAATCGAAAATGCAAAGGACGGGCAGATTGTGCTGCTGCATGATATGGAAGGAAACGAACATACCGTAGAGGCACTCAAGACGGCAATTCCCGTGCTGCTGGAAAAAGGCGCGGAATTCATGACCGTCCGGGAAATCTTTCCCCGCTGCGGCGTAGATCCGCATGTAAGCGGAAAAATCTGGACAGAGCTGCTTTCCTAGCGTACGGCGGAGGCAGAAGCCTTTGCCTGCGCGCCGCTGAAAGCCTTAGTCCAGCCCCATCCATCCGCGCACACGGGACACTTTTTCTACAAAGCGTTCGGCTTCTTCTTCTGTGTTGTAGAAGTAGACGCTGGCACGCGCCGTGCTGCCCACGCCAAGCTTCTGCATGAGCGGCTGGGCACAATGGTGCCCCGCACGGATTGCAATGTGCTCGGAATCAAGGACAGTAGCAATGTCATGCGGGTGCACGCCGTCAATCGTAAACGTGATAATGCCGCAGTGCCTGGCCGCATCCTCGTTGCCGATGATGTGCAGGTGCGGAATCCGGCGCAATCCGCTGATGACCAGCGAAGCAAGGCGGTTATCATTCTGCTCAATGGTGTCCAAACCCACCTGCGTAATGTAGTCGATGGCAGCTGCAAGGCCCACCGCGTCGGCAGCATTCACCGTGCCGGCCTCAAACTTGTGGGGCAGCTCCGCGTAGGTGGCGCTTTCACGGGTAACGTACTCTATCATCTCGCCGCCGCTCAGGAAGGGCGGCATGTCCTGCAGCAGGGATTTTCTGCCGTAGAGCACGCCGATGCCCATCGGGCCGCAGAGCTTGTGCGCACTGAATGCAAAGAAATCTGCACCGAGCGCCTGCACGTCAACCTTAACATGGGGGGTACTCTGCGCGCCGTCAACAACAACAACGGCACCTTTTCCGCCGTTGCCGACAGCATGAGCATGGGCTGCAATTTCTTTCACCGGGTTCGTAATGCCAAAAACGTTGCTCACCTGCATGATGGCAACAAGGCGCGTGCGTGCACCGATTTTTGATTCGTATTCCTCACGGGTAATAACAGCGTCGTCGCCGCATTCAAGGAACACAAGCTTTGCGCCCTTTGCACGGCAGACCATCTGCCACGGCAGCAGGTTGGAGTGGTGCTCCATGCAGCTTACCACAATCTCGTCACCTTCCTGCACATTCGCCATGGCCCAGCTGTATGCCACAAGATTCAGACTCTCCGTGGTGTTGCGGGTAAAAATGATTTCCGCGTCCTCGGCCGCATGCAGAAAGCGGGCAACCGTATGCCGCGCAGCCTCGTAGCTGTCGGTGGCACGGACGCTCAGCGCGTACAGGCCGCGCAGCGGATTTGCATTTGCCGTTTCGTAGAACGTGCGCACCGCATCGATTACCTGCCGCGGGCGCTGGGTGGTGGCAGCATTGTCAAAATAAAGGATGCCCTTGTTTTCCTGCGAGTCAAAAAGCGGAAAGTCCTTCCTGTATTCATTCGTCGTGCCCATCATAACGCTCCTTCAAGGAATTCCTGCACGGAAGCAACCAGCTTCTCATCAGGGATATAGCGGCACACACCAGCAATTTTTGCCCGCACCATCAGGCGCTCAGCATCCTTTTCGCTGATGCCGCGGCTCTGCATGTAGAACAGAATGTCCTGGCTGAGCCTGCCGACAGAAGCACCGTGGCGGCCTTCCACCGATTCCTCGTCGCAGAGGATAACAGGCAGCGTCTTGTTCACCACCGCGGGACTGAGCAGCAGAACGTTCTCCTGCTCGTCACCGCTGGATTCGGCGCAGCCCTTCCTGAAATCGATTGTTCCGCGCCACGTTTTTTTTGCGCTGTCTGCAACCACACCGTCCGCAGTCATTGTGCTGGCAGTGCTACGTCCTTCCTGCAGGGCAACATAATTCACGTCAAGGGAATGATCTTCCTTTACCATGTAGCCGAGCCGTCCGTCAAAGCGGGACCCGTCGCCGCGCAGCCCCACACGGCTGCCGGAAAAGACCTGCGAAGCACCCAGTTCCAGCTGGGTAAGGCTGAGCCGTGCACCGGCAGCAGCATCGGCGGCAACAGAATCAAAATGGACAAAACCGCTGCCAAGCATATTTACCGTTACGATATTGACGCTCGCACCTTCCTCTGCCTGCAGCAGGATACGGCTGCCGAACATGCCGGAAGCATCCTTCTGCGAAGAAAAATCAAAGACAAAGGTCGAGCTGCTGCCTGCCCCGGCACGGATAAGCGTATCTGCTACCGAAGCACTGCCGGCGGCCGCATTGAAGGACACACGCACCGGCGTATCCGCGGCGGCACCCGCTGCAACCGAAAATTCACAGAGCGGTACCCCCAGCTGCCGGACGGCGGCATCAAACTGGCCGTCAAAATCCTTGCCCAGGCCGCCTTCTATAAGCGGCAGGTGCGTATCAGCGCCGCCGGGCGCACAGTGCCGCAGGCTAACGGCAGCACCTGTACCGGAAATCTCCGCCACTGCAGCAGCGGCAACAGAAGCTTCAAGGTGCGTACGGTTTATGTTCAAATGGTTCCACGTAAGCGTGGGCGGCTGGTTTACATCAGCAGTAATCTGTGCACTCATTACAACGTTCCTTTCATCTCAAGGCGGATGAGGTTGTTCATTTCCACCGCGTACTCCAGCGGCAGCTCCTTGCTTACGGGGTTCGCAAAACCGCTCACAATCATGGCGCGAGCCTCTTCCTCGCTGAGCCCGCGGCTCATCAGGTAGAAGACCGCCTTATTGGAAATGCGGCCGATTTTTGCCTCGTGCCCCACGTCGCAGTCATCAGTCATGATGTTCATGGCAGGGACGGTGTCGGAACGGCTCTCTGAATCCAGCATAAGGCTCTGGCAGTCTACGCTTGCCTTTGCATGCTTTGCGCCGCTGTTCACGACGATTGCGCTGCGGTACGTGGAAATTCCGCCGGACTTGCTGATTGACTTTGAATTGATGACGCTGGACGTATGCTTACCGATGTGCACCATCTTTGCACCGGTATCAAGGTTCTGTCCCTGCCCCGCAAAGGTAATGCCCGTGAACTCACAGCGGGAACGGTCGCCCTTGAGCAGCGTAGTCGGATACAGATAGGAGATGTGGCTGCCGAAAGAACCGCTCACCCATTCCATCGTGGCGTCTTCCTCGACCAGCGCCCGCTTGGTGTTCAGGTTGTACATGTTCTTTGACCAGTTTTCAATCGTACTGTAGCGCAGGTGGGCGCCCTTCTTTACGTACAGCTCCACGCAGCCGGCATGCAGGTTTGCCACATTGTACTTAGGAGCAGAGCAGCCTTCGATGAAGTGCAGGTCGGCCCCTTCATCCACGATGATGAGCGTGTGCTCGAACTGCCCCGCACCGGCAGCGTTCAGGCGGAAATAGGACTGCAGCGGAATCTTTACCTTGACGCCCTTGGGCACGTAAACAAAGCTTCCGCCGCTCCAGACGGCACCATGCAGCGCAGCAAATTTGTGGTCGGACGGAGGCACCAGGTGCATGAAATACTCGTGTACCATGTCGCCGTACTGCCCCCGCAGCGCGCTCTCAAAATCGGTGTACACAACACCCTGCGCACTCACTTCGTCCTTTACGTTGTGGTAGACAAGCTCGCTGTCATACTGCGCACCAACACCGGCAAGGCTTTCCCGCTCTGCCTCCGGAATGCCGAGTTTTTCGAAGGTTTCCTTTATGTCTTTGGGGACGTCGGCCCATTTTGCTGCCATTGCGGTCTTCGGCTTTACATAGGTCACAATCTTCTGGATGTCAAGGTCGCGGATGTCCGGGCCCCAGTCCGGCTCATTAATCTGATTGAACAGTGCAAGCGACTTCAGGCGGAATTCACGCATCCATGCAGGATCCTGCTTTTCTTCACTGATTCTCAGGACGACGGATTCATCCAGCCCCTTGCGTATTTTATAGAAGTCTTTGTCGCTTTCCGCATAGCGGAAATCGTACAGGGAACGGTCGATGTCCGCAACCTGAGTCTTTTCCTCTGCCATATTACTGCAAGCCTCCGTTTGCGGCTGCAGCCTTCACTGCATCCATGGCAGCCTTTGCCGCCTCCGCAAGCTGTGCCTTCCGCTCAGCGTCCTTTACTTCCTGCGGAATAAAATCTTCAAAGCCCCGCTCGTTTATCTGCTGCACCAGCGAGCCGTCGCCCGTGTGCACGATGCGGCCCTTCACCATGATATGTACATAATCCACGTGCAGGCTTTCCAAAATCCGCGCAGAATGGGTGATGATGAGCAGGGCGCCGCCGGTCTGCTGCTGGTACGCCTCTATGCCCTTGCTCACCGTCCGCACGGCATCAACGTCAAGCCCGGAATCGGTTTCATCAAGGATGGCGAATTTAGGTTTGAGCATGAGCAGCTGCAGGATTTCGGACTTCTTCTTTTCGCCGCCGGAAAAGCCCACGTTCAGGTCGCGCTCAGCATAGCTGTGGTTCATGTTCAGTATGTCCATCGCCTTTTCCAGCTCTTTCTGGAACTGGAAAAGCTTAACGTGCTGCCCCGTTACCTGCTGCAGGCTGGAACGGACAAAGGACTCAAGGGAAATGCCCGGCACCTCAAGCGGCTCCTGGAAGCTCAGGAACATGCCGCGCTTTGCACGCTTGTCGGTGCTGTCGCCCGTTATGTCCTCGCCGCCGAACAGAATTTTTCCCCCGCACACCGTATATTCGGGGCTGCCCATCAGCGTATAGCCGAGCGTGGACTTACCCGCACCGTTCGGACCCATGAGCACATGGGTTTCGCCCCCCTTTACATGCAGGGAAATATCATGTAAAATAGATTTATTGCCGATATTGGCACTCAGGTTCTGAAGCTCAAGCAAGTCATCCGCCATGGTAACACACCTCTATATAATTTCTTTAACAATCAGAGATTTTCTATCAAACTACTAGGTAATAGTATACTGATTTTTGCAGGGAACTGCAAGGGGGCGGAAAGTTTTTTCAGCAGGAAAGCCCCTTCCCTGCCGGAAAGCGGGCGCAGCGTCCCGGAGCATCCGCATCCATGGACGTTCCGGGACAGGGCATCAGTACACCTTAACAAAATAGGTCTTCATCATGCCCTTGCCTTTCACTTCGATTTCTACCGGTCCTTCAAAGTCAAAGCGCTGCCCGGCAAGATTGCGGGTTGCCTCCGTCACATGAATCCGCTCTGCAATGCCGCTGCTTTCCATGCGGCTTGCAACATTTACGGTGTCGCCCCAGATATCGTAGATGAATTTTGACCTTCCGATGACACCCGCCACCAGCGGCCCGGTGTTTATGCCCACCCGCATCTTCAGCTTTATGAAGCTGTTCCGGTTGAACTCCTCAAGGTCGCGGAACATGCCGAAGGCAAAGCGTATCATCTGGTCTGCGCAGGCCTGTGCGTCAGCATGATCATCAAGGCCGCAGGCAGCCATGTACGCATCTCCGATAGTCTTTATCTTCTCTACATGCTCTTCCAGCGCGCGCCGGTCGAATTTTGAGAACAGGGAATTCAGCATCCGGACGATATCGGCGGCACGCATGCCGGAAGACATTTTGGTAAAGCCCACGATGTCTGCAAAGAGCACGGTCACCTGCTCGTACTGGTCGGCAATAACCTTGTCGGGGCTGGCAGTCAGCTCCTCTGCAACGGGCTGCGGAAGGATGTTCAGCAGCAGCTGCTCGGACTTTGACTTTTCCAGCTCAAGGTCATGCGCTTTCTGCTTCAGCTCCGAGGTCTTGCGCTCGACTTCTTCCTCCAGCAGGAGCTGGTAGCGCTTAAGCCGCCGGTAGCGCCCGTAGATGACCAGACCGACGAGGGACAGCACCAGCAGCGACATCAGCACCCAGAAGTACCACAGCTGCCAGAAGTAGGGACGCTTGATGACAAACAGCGACTCGGAAAGCTCGCTTTCCACATCATTGTTGTTCATCGCCTGCACCTTAAAGCTGTAGCGCCCCGGCGGCAGGTTCGTGTAGGAAACGGAACGTGAGGTTGACCACTGGGACAGGCCGGAATCAAAGCCGTCCAGCATGTAGCGGAACTGCATCTGTTCCGGCGAGATAAAGCTCATGCCGGTAAACTTAATGGTCAGGCGCTTTGCTTCCGGGGCAAGCACCACCGTAGAAGCCGTGTACTCACAGATTTCGTCGTCCACAGCCACGTCCTGAATCTGCACGGCAGGAGCGCTGTCGCCCATCGTTATCTTTACGGGGTCGTACACGGCAACGCCGTCTATCATCGTAAACCAGATGCGTCCCAGGTTGTCCTTAAGGGAAAGCGAGGTAGAGGTAACGCCGCCCGAATGGATTCCGTCGGAGCGTGAAAAGAATTTGACGTTTATGCTCTTTGAACGCCCGGACACAAAGTCATCGAAGTCGCTCAGCTTTGCGGAGGAAATGCCAAGATTGCTCGTCATCCAGATTTTTCCCGTGTAGTCGGTCAGTACCTGGAAGATGCCGTCGGTGCGGAGTCCGTCAGACGCGGTGAAGCTCTCGATAGTACCGTTTCTGATGCGGCTGATTCCGGTGCCCGTGCAAATCCACAGTTCTCCCGGCTGCAGTTCGCTGATTTTGAAAATGACGTTGCCCACAAGGCCGTCGGCAGTGGTGTACACCGTTTCAACCTTGTCGTCGTTCATGGAGAACACGCCGCCGCCGTCCGTGCCGAACCACATCGTACCGGCAGAATCTTCGAAGATGCACATGATGTACTCGTGGGGAAGCCCGTTTTCACGGGTAAACGTCCGTATCTGGCCGCTCGCCGGGTTAATCACATTCAGGCCGTTTGTCGTGCCGACATACAGGTCGCCGTTGGAGCGCTCGACGACAACGCGGACCTTATTGCCCGTCAGCCCGGAATCCTTTGTCCAGTACGCAATGGAGCCGTCCTTGCGGAAAAGAATCTGCCCGAATTTCTCGTACGTGCTGACGAGCAGATCCCCTGCGCTGGTAAAGCCCACGTGCCGGACCCGGACGCCCCTGCAGAAGTCCGTAGCGGCGTTCTCCTGCAGGGCGCCTTTCTGGTCAAGGCAGTACAGGCCGTCATCTGCACCAAGCCAGACCAGCTCCCCGTCGGGACTCTGGGCAATGGCATTCACCGTGGTAGGCATTGAGATTGTCTTAAATTTTGATAAACTCAGCTTTTCCACGCCGCCGCGGTCGGTTGCAAGCCAGATATTGCCTTCCCGGTCTTCCAGGATGGTCTTTATGTTGTTGTCTGTCAGCCCGTCCTTCTGGTCGTAGAAGCTGAGTTCGCCGTTGTGCATGATGGCGACGCCGCTGTCAAGCCCGAACCAGAGGTTGCCGTTTTTGTCCTGAAGGATTGCATTCACAATCGTGCCCGGCTGGTTGCCGTGCCCCAGGTCATAGAGGCGTTCCCCGCCGGAATCAATGCGGACGGCGTAATGCGGGGAGGCACCGAACCAGAAGGTGCCGCGGGAATCCTGCGCAACAATGTTGACCACAGGATCCTTGAGCGACTGGATGCCGGTATAGCGGGAAAAGGAACCTTTCGAGTACAGATAAATGGATCCGGGAGAAGAACCGGTGACCCACATGCGGCCGGCAGTGTCACAGTACAGGCTGGACACGATGATTGATTCCTCGTTGTACTGCTCCAGTCCCGCCGGGCGCAGAATCTTACCGACGCCATGCTCTATGTATGCAACGCCGCCCGCGGTGCCCACCCAGATGTTTCCTTCCTGATCCTCGCAGACCGCCCGGACGGAATTGTTTGGAAGACCGTCCTGCACGGTGAACATCCGCACGGAGCGGTTGGGTGCGATGCAGGCAACCCCTTCGTCGTTGGATCCGACCCAGATGTTGCCGAACCTGTCCTGAAAAATGGAGCGCGCGGACACAAAATCGTAGCGGGAATTCACGCTCCGGTTCATAGTAAGGAATTCCACGCCGTCAAAGCGGACAAGCCCGCCGTATGTTCCGATATACAAGTAACCGGTGGTATCCTGCATCAAATCTGTTATGGTGTTGCCGGGAAGCCCGTCGGCGGAAGTCCAGACACGGCTTTCAAAATCACCAAGGAAATCATCGGGATCATTTACTACCGCACCCTGCGCAAGGAGGGGCACTGCATGTATCAGCAGACCGAGCAGCACCGCGGAAAAGCGGACGGCAGGGATACGGGAGACTTTTTTACACATTCCACAAATCATGTGTCCATTATAGCATATAACAACGCCGAGTGCTTCCCTTTTATTGCAAAATCTGCAGAATTTATGGTATTATCAAACCTGTTCGGAAACTTCAGTTTCATAAGAGGAGGAAACATGCTTTCCACACAAGAAATTATTGGTCCCCGCGACCGGCCGGTACTCAAGCGCTGGATTCCGCTGAGCCTGCAGCACGTGTTTGCAATGTTCGGAGCAACAGTGCTCGTCCCCCTGCTGACAGGGCTGAGCACGTCCACTGCGCTCTTTACCGCAGGCACCGGAACGCTGCTGTATATCCTTATCACGGGAGCCAAGGTCCCCACGTACCTCGGTTCATCATTCGCCTTCATTCCGGCGCTCGTCGCAGTGGGGCAAAGCTACGGCATTCCCTATGCAATGGGCGGCGCAATCTGCGCAGGTATTTTCTACACGCTCGTGGCATGTATAGTGCGTTTTACCGGACGCGGATGGATTGATAAGGCCCTGCCGCCCGTTGTCATCGGTTCAGTCATCATCGTCATCGGCTTGAGCCTTGCCCCCACCGCCATCAAGGAAGCAATGTATATCGGTTCCAGCGGCAATCCGGAGGATTACTCGCTTGTATACCTGAGCATTGCGGCAGTTACACTTGCCATCGCTGTGCTTGCAAGCATCTGCCTGAAAGGATTCTTCAATACAATTTCCATTCTTATTGGCCTTGTCGGCGGCTACCTTTTTACGCTTATCATGGGAAGCTTTATTCCGGCCTACCGAATCATAGATTTTACCGCCGTGGAACAGGCAAAGTGGGTGGGGCTGCCCTTCCTGCAGTGCGACGCAGCCGGGCACTATTTCTACATGGCGCCCAAATTCAACGCTGTCGCCGTGCTTACCTTCATAATTGTTTCCATATCAACAATCTGCGAGCATCTGGGCGACATACTCACTACATCGAAAGTGGTCGGAAAGAATTTCTATGAGGATCCGGGACTGCACCGCACGCTGCTGGGCGACGGCATCGCAACTGCCTGGGCAGCAATCTGGGGTGGCCCGCCGAACACCACCTATGGAGAAAACATCGGCGTGATGGCAATCACAAAAGTGTATTCCGTATGGGTCATCGGAGGAGCAGCTGTCATTGCAGTGCTGCTTTCATTCTGCCAGAAATTCGGCGCAGTCATCCAGACAATTCCCACGCCCGTACTCGGCGGCATCTGTACCCTGCTCTACGGACTGATAGCGTCTTCCGGGCTGCGTACTATTGTCGAAAGCGGCGTTGACTACCAGGACAAGCGAAACCTTACCATATCATCAGTGATTCTGGTCATAGGAATCGGCGGCGGGGTGCTCCAGTTCAACATCGGCGGAAGTTTTACGTTCAGCCTTGGCGGAGTCGCACTGGCGACGGTGGTCGGCATCGTACTGAATCTTGTCCTCCCGAATGACGAAACTTCGGAGAAAAAACACTAAAAAA
>CADCQA010000091.1 GCA_902803415.1 uncultured Spirochaetaceae bacterium
GACGACGGCACCTGGACATGCAGCTGCGGTACTGTGAACACGGGCAAATTCTGCCAGAACTGCGGCGCAAAGAGGAGCTGAGGCAGTGGCAGGACTTCAGGAATACAAATGCCCCTGCTGCGGGGGCGCAATCAGTTTTAACACCGCGCAGCAAAAGATGAAGTGCCCCTACTGCGACACGGAATTTGACGTGGCTGCATTCCAGTCCTACGACGAAGCCCTGTCGCAGCAGAAGCCGGACGACATGCAGTGGGACACCGGGCAGCAGGACACATGGAGTGCGGAGGAGACGCAGGGGCTGCGTTCCTACGTCTGCAATTCGTGCGGCGGGGAAATCGTCTGCGACGAAAACACGGCCGCAAGCTCCTGCCCGTTCTGCGGAAACCCCGTCGTAATGATGGGGCAGCTTTCAGGTGCACTCAAGCCTGACTATGTGATTCCTTTTAAGCTCGATAAAGAGGCAGCAAAAAAGGCGCTTTCCGAACATTACAACGGCAAACGCCTGCTGCCGAAAGTCTTCAAGGACCAGAACCACATAGACGAGATAAAGGGCGTCTACATTCCCTTCTGGCTTTTCAATGCGGACGCGGACGCGGACATAAAATACCGCGCCGCAAAGATCAGAACCTGGACATCGGGAAACTACGACTACACGGAAACAAGCTACTACGCAGTCCATCGGAGCGGAATGCTGGGCTTTGAGCGGGTGCCGGTTGACGGCGACTCCAAGATTCCCAATGATTTGACGGAATCGCTTGAACCGTATGACTATTCCGAAGCAGTGGATTTCCGGACGGCGTACCTTGCAGGCTACTTTGCAGACAAATACGACGTGGATGCAGAGCAGAGCATTTCCCGCGCGAACGAGCGCATAAAGCAGAGCACGGAACAGGCATTTGCCTCCACCGTCTCCGGTTATTCGTCGGTACGGGCAGAAGCATCCAGCATCAGCCTGAAGAACGGCAAGGCAACATACGCGCTGCTTCCTGCATGGCTGCTGCAAACTTCCTGGAACGGAAAGAACTACCTCTTTGCCATGAACGGGCAGAGCGGCAAAATCGTCGGCGACCTGCCGCTGGACAAAGGCGCCTACACCAGATGGCTGCTCGGCCTGACAACAGTCGTGGGGGCAATTGCATTCGCTGCCTCATATCTGGCGTGGATGCTGCTGTAGGAGGTTCGGCATGAAAAAGAAACTGCATATACTGCTGCCGCTGCTGCTTGTGATGGCGGCAGTTTTCCAGCTGAGCGCGCAGGAAACGATGCCGCGGCTTGTTGACAATGCAAATTTACTGAGCCCGGCAGAGGAAGAAACTATCCGGCAGCAGCTGGACGAAATCAGCATGCGGCAGGACGTGGACGTTGTTATTGTAACGGAATACGACATCGGGGACAAAACGCCGGAAGAGTATGCCGACGATTTTCTTGACTACAACGGCTATCGCGAAGACGGAATCCTGCTGCTTATCAGCATGGCCGACCGGGACTGGCATGTATCGACGGCCGGATACGGCATAACGGCAATCACCGATGCCGGACTGGCATACATACAGGGCCGCTTCCTCCCCAGCCTGTCGGCGGGTGATTATGAAGCAGCATTCGCATGCTTTGCAGAGCTGTGCGACCAGTTCATCACGCAGGCGCAGAACGGGGAAGCCTACGACGTGGATTTTCTTCCCAAGCAGCCCTTCATGGCGGTGCGGAACCTGATAGTTTCGCTCATCATCGGATTTCTGATTGCACTCATTGCCACAAGCAGCATGAAGAAAAAGCTTACATCGGTAAAATTCCAGCAGGGCGCAGCCAGCTACGTCCGGAAAGACAGCATGCAGCTGCGGGAAAAGAGCGACAGCTTCCTCTACAGTAATGTGAGTAAGCGTGCGCGCCCCCAGCAGTCAAGCCGCTCCTACGGCGGCGGCTCCTCTACGCACCACTCGTCCTCCGGGCGCTCGCACGGCGGCGGCGGCGGAAAATTCTAACGCCAGGGCATCCCGGAAAACTAAAGTTTTTCGAGATGCCTGCTACAAACACAGCACCCCGAACACAGCGCCCGCAAGGACGATAAACACGGGGTGCACTTTTTTGAAGCGGAACAGCACCACGACTGCGGCCAGATAGAATACAAAGGATTTCCAGCGCAGCAGGGCCATGACTCCCCCGCCCTCCTGAAAAGAAGCGATGTCCAGCAGCGCAATGCGGAACACGTTTACCATGGCAACAAGCACCATGCCTCCGGTTGCCGGCCGAAGCCCGCTGAAGGCATCCTGTACCAGCGGCCGCTCCTGAAAACCCGAAAAAAATTTGGAGATAATCAGAATGATGATGAGGGCAGGCAGGGCTTCCCCCACGGTGGTCACGATACCGCCGCCCGGCCCGAACAGCTCCGTACCGATGTATGTGGCAAGGTTTATGCCGATGGGCCCCGGCGTACTTTCGCTGATGGCAAGCATGCTGTAGAATTTTTCTGCGGAAATAAGTGCGTATTTTTCCACGAGCACCTGCTGCATGAATGACGCCGCAACAAGTCCGCCGCCGACGGCAAACAGCCCCACATAGAAGAAGATAAAAAAGAGGTGGGCAAGCCCCAGGAATGCGCTCATGCAGCACCCCCCGCAGCAGGGCCGCCGCCATTCCGTTTGCCGCCGGACAGACGCCCGATGACTATTCCCGCGGCGGCAGCAAACACAATGACCACAACCGACGGAACCCCAAAGAAAAAGAGGGCGGAAAACGATGCAGCATAGAAGATGGCACCCCACCATTTTTTTATTGATTTCTTTGCAAAATTAAACACCGCGTAGGTAAGCAGCGCCGTCACTGCAACATTTATGCCGCCGAGTGCTTTCTGCACCCAGGCAATACTTTCAAAATTCGAAATGAATTCCGCGATGATGGTGATGATAAGTATTGACGGCGAAACAATCCCGGCAGTCGCAGCAAGTGCACCGGGAATCCCGCGGAGGCGGCAGCCTACAAAGGTTGCCACATTCACCGCGATAATGCCCGGCGTCACCTGCGACACCGCATAGTAATCCAGCAGCTCCTCTCCGGTCGTCCATTTTTTCTTGTCCGCAAGCTCCCGCTCAAGGATAGGAAGCATTGCATAGCCGCCGCCGAAGGTCACTGCCCCGATTTTGAAAAACGTTATATACAGTTCCAGCAGAATTTTCAACATGGAACCATTGTAGCGTATTCCGGGGCTTTCTGCTACTATTCTGCCGCGCCAGTTTTTTCCGTGGAACCAAGGAGCTGAAGGTTGCGTCCGTAGGTCAGGGACAGTCCTTTCAGCAGTTCAGCACCGCCGCGGTCAAGCAGATCCGGTGCCATACGCCACGCCCAGTTTGTTCCCGTGGTAGACGGCATGTTCATGCGGCCTTCCGTGCCGACTGCATACACGTCCTGCAGCGGAACCACGCAGGTATCTGCAACAGAGGCAAATGCTGAACGCAGCAGCCCGGAAACCAGTTCCCGTGCACCAGCAGACGAAGGCAGTCCAAGGTAGCGGCGGGTATTTTCGCGGCAGGTCTCCGTGCAGGACGTAAAGAAGCCGCAGCTTGTGTCGTTGTCATGCGTACCGGTGTAGACCACAAGGTTCCTGCCGGAAAAATTATGCGGCAAATCCTTGATTGCTGCGCTTTCCGCAGACCATTCGTTGTCATTGAAGGCAAACTGCAAAATCTTCATGCCGGGGAAACCGCAGCCGTCACGCAGCGCTTCCACTTCCGGAGTAATGACGCCCAGATCTTCGGCAATAATCGGCAGGGTACCAAGGCGCTGCTTTATGGTGTCAAACAAATCTTTGCCGGGGCCTTTTACCCACGTTCCCTTGATGGCGTTCGGTGAACCATAAGGAACCTGCCAGTATGCTTCAAAACCGCGGAAGTGATCGATGCGAACAATATCCACCAGTGTAAGCAGATGACGGATTCTGTCAACCCACCATGCATAGCCGTCACGTTTCAGCACATCCCAGTCATACAAGGGATTGCCCCACAGCTGTCCCGTTGCAGAAAAATAATCCGGCGGCACGCCTGCGCAGGTTTTCTGCTGCAGCGTTTCCTGGTCATACTGAAAATACTTCCGGTTCGCCCAGACATCAGCAGAATCTCCTGCCACAAAAATGGGTATATCGCCGACAATCTGAATGCCCAGCCCGTTCACATAATTTTTCAGCGCATGCCACTGCACGAAGAAGAAGAACTGGATTGCCTTTATCTGCTCGATGTCCTGCACGTGGGAAGCATCCCATGCAGACACGGCGGCAGGGTCATGGGAAGCAAGCTCTTTCGGCCAGAACGCATTCCACATGCTTGCAGTTCCGCTGACGCCTTTTTCCTGCGCAAGCGCATCGTAATGCTTCTTTATGCTGGTGTAGTCGGCAAAACCGTTAAGCCAGGCAGCATTATCATTCTTAAAGGCCTCGTACGCCACACGGTCCTTTTCATTTGCATGGGAAAGAAAATATGCAGCACATTTGTAAAGCACGGGCAGCTTCCACCACACCACGGAGCCAAAATCAATCCGGCCGTTATCCTTGATGTAATCGGGCGGAACAATGTCCGCTGCATCCGCCCAGCCGCGCTCCACAAGATCGGCAAGGTCAACGAGGAGCGGATTGCCCGCAAACGTTGAAAAACTTGCATAGGGGCTGTCACCATAGCCGGTGGGTCCCAGCGGCAGCACCTGCCACAGCGACTGCCCGGCTTCATGCAGCCAGTCTGCAAAACGGTACGCCTCCTTGCCGAGCGTCCCGATTCCCGGCGTACCGGGAAGGGAAGTAATGTGCAGCAGCACGCCGCTTTTTCTTTCACTCATATTACACGTCCTCACTTTTGGGCAGCTGAAAAAGCAAGAAAGTCTTTCCAAAGACTCGTTTTGCAGCTGCTCCGGATTCCCCTTTTATAAGGCCCCTGAAAAAGCCGTTTCCGCGGCTTTCCGGGATTCCCTTATATGAAAAGCGTCCCGGAACCATCAGGCCCGGAACGCCTTTGCATGCGTACCGTGAAGCCCCGGCGCCGCAGTAACAGGGCGCCGGAAACAATCACCAACCCCGATGCAGAGCATCGGGGTTGGTGTTCTTAAAGGTATTGCAGTCGGATTTAATACCCCTCATTCTGCCCCAGAGGGGCGGGGTATTAAACCCTCCGCACACTCACTCAGTCGGGCGCTTCTTCAGCTTGGAGCTGTCTATTACAGCCTGCCCCTTGCCGGTCTTCTGTTCCATCATGGCGCGGACCTTGAGCGGAAGTCCCGTCAGCGTGATGAAGCCGTCGGCATCCTTGTGATCGTACAGGTCGCCGGTAGCAAAGCTTGCGATGCTTTCATTGTACAGGCTGTACGGAGAAGAACTGCCTGCTCCGCGCATAGAGCCCTTGTACAGGCGAAGCTTTACCCAGCCTGTCACATTCTCTTCAACCTTGTCCTGGAAAGCCATAATGCCTTCCATCAGGCTTGTAAACCACTTGCCGTCATAGATGAGTTCGCTTTCGCGCAGGCTCACCATCTGCTTGAAGTGGTAGGTGTCGCGGTCAAGGCACAGATGGTCAAGCTGCTCATGGGCATACATGAGGATGGTTCCGCCGGGAGTCTCATACACGCCGCGGCTCTTCATGCCGACCACGCGGTTTTCCACAAGGTCAACGATACCGATGCCGTTGCGGCCGCCAATCTTATTCAGCTCTTCCATGATTCCAAGCGGGCTCAGCTTTTTACCGTTTACGGCAACTGCTTCACCGGCAACAAATTCAATCTCCACATATTCGCCTTCTGCGGAAGCATCTTCCGGAAGCTTGGTTTCCTTGAGCATATTTGCGAACTTGGGCTCGTTCTCCGTCTCCTCAAGCTCAAGTCCCTCATGGCTGATGTGCCAGATGTTCTCGTCGCAGGAGTATGAATGGTCTTTCTTCATCGGCACAGGAATTTTCCTGTCCTCAAGGTACTTCATCTCGTCCTCGCGGCTCTGGAGCGTCCACTTGGGATCGCGCCAGGCGGCAATCACCTGCAGGTCAGGCGCAAAAGCCTTCATGGCAAGCTCAAAGCGCACCTGGTCATTGCCTTTGCCCGTGGCACCGTGGCAGATAGCGACGGCCTTCTCCTGGCGGGCATATTCAACGAGAATCTTACCGATGAGCGGGCGCGCGGTAGACGTACCCAGCAGATATTCGTCCTCGTAGACGCAGCCGCCCTTTACAGCCGGCCACACATATTCCTTTATGTATTCCTCGCGGGCATCCACCACATAGCATGCGGCAGCACCAGTGGCAAGCGCACGTTCCTTGATTGCGGGCCAGTCGTCGCCCTGCCCCAGGTCAATGCAGACTGCAATGACATCATAGTCATAGTTCTCCTTGAGCCACGGGATAATCACCGTCGTGTCCAATCCGCCAGAATACGCCAGAATAACCTTGTCTTTCTCTGCCATAAAACAGACCTCTGATAATGTAATTTTATGCAATTACTATACAGCTTTATTCATATTTATGCAACAGGGAGAACGCTCAGCTGCTCCCGCTGCGGCGGAAGACCCGAACAGTCCCGCACTGCGCTGCCCCTTCTGGCGGCACCAGCACCTGCTTTTATCCAGTATACGCGAGTGAAGGCTGAAACGCAAATTTTTTCTGAATTTTACGAAAAAAGCGTCACTTTTTTACCGCAGAGCATACTTTTCTACCATTTTACCCAGGCCGCCTGCACGGTAAAGCAGCGCTGGCGCTCAGCAAGCGGCATGTCAGCAGGAAGTCCCGCAGTTTCCCGGCGGAAGGAACCGAAGCGCGGGTTGCAGCAGGTGCAGTCCGCACTCACGGAAATCCGGTCCTCCGGTACGCCCATGCCGCGGAGCACCGCAAGATTTGCCGCTGCAAGGGAAAGCGCATAGTCGGAAGTTCCGGGCACAGGCTCCACGCAGTCCGGCGTAAACTCCCGGCGGAAATAAGCAGCCCGTTCCCCGTCAACCGTATAGCAGCAGCGGTGAATGTGCGGCCCCATCACTACGCAGAATTTCCGGGGATCCGCACCATAGCGCCGCCCGGCAAGTTCCAGCGCATCACGCACAATGCCGGTGCCCTTCCAGCCGGAATGCAGCACGCCGAACACCTGTGCATCCGGCTCATACAGAAACAGCGGCATGCAGTCCGCCACCGTTACCACCGGCAGCAGGCCCCGGTTCCGCGTGATAATGCCGTCGCCCTGCAGTCCCGCAAGCTCCGCCGCACAGTCCACGGCATACACGGTACGGGAGTGTACAAGTTCCACGGCGGCAACGGCGCGCCCCTCCCCCACGGCGGAAAGAAAAGCATCGCGGGCAGGATTGGCTTCGTTCCAGCGGAAGCGCATGTTCCCGGCCGCTTTCAGGCTCATGCCCCAGGAGGGAGCACCGGGCAGCGGCTGCCCGCCGGCACAGAACGTGCCGCCTGTCCAGTCCTTATTTTCCGTCATCGGCCTGCTCCAGCTGCTCAACATCCTTCAGGATTTCGAACATGTGCTGGAAACTGCTGTTGCATTCCTTCAGCAGCGAGGGGAAATCACACTCATGGTTCCTGATGCGGTGCATGTTCGTGATGGCACAGTATTTGCCGGTGAATTTTTCGGACGTAAAACCGGTCAGCAGGCTTATCAGCCGCATGGTCATCCGGTCAAAATCGCGCTCGATGGCATGGACGTCGCTGCTTATGCCCTTCATAATCAGCGAGACGCGGTGCATGGCGGCGGAGCTCCGGGACTGGGAGCCGGTGTACTTCATGAACTCAATGCCATATTCGCCGCTTGCAGAAAGCTTGTTGGCAAGCTCTTCCAATCCGCCGTTCACCCGCAGGAATTCATCGATGGCAACACCAAGCTCCCGCTGGTTGTCCTTGTACGCGAATTCGCCTTCCAGCATGGCAGTCTTGAACAGCCGCATATAGGGAGTAAAGCGATGCTTAAAAAATGCATAGACAAGCCCCAGCGAAAGGTCATAACGGAACGATATGCCGTCCCACAGCTTTTCCCACGGCCGGAAGGGGAACATGGGGAACCCGCCCAGCTTAAAGTATTTGGCCAGCTTGTCCTTGACCAGTTCCTTTTTGCGGTCAATGTCGCGCTGCTTCAGGCGGCGGGCAAGAATCCGCTTCCAGCGGTCAGTATAGCGCTCAAACCAGTCCTCTCCCCCGCCGGACATGCTCACGGAGAAAAGCGCGTTGCCGTACACCAGCTTTGAAAGCTTTTCCATAGGAACGCTGCTTATGAACATTTCCACGATGGGAATCTGCTGCTGCGCAAGGGAACTGAATTTCTTGTCGGCTTCGGCCTTTTCGTCCATGCCCTCCGGCCCGCCTTCGCTGAACCGCTGCTCCGCATAGCGCATGAAGGCCTCGATCACAACATCGTCGACCGGCGTGTAGCTGCAGGCAATGCTGGCAAGCTTGCTGAACTCAGCCTCGGCCACCGTAAAGGGGCAGACGCGGACGCCTTCTTCGGAGACCGTAAATTTCGTAATCAGGTCCCCGACCGGAGCCTTTACCAGCAGGTTGAGCCAGTTGATGCTCCGTGCATATTTATACATATCCTGCTGCAGGTCAAAGGGAATCGTCGAGATTATCTGCAGCATGGTATCCTGCAGCATGCTCTGCCGGTCGCGGGAAATTTCCTCCGAAAGCGGGAACTGGTACGGGTCAGTTTCCTCCTCAATCCGCTGCTCGATGTCCGGCATGATTATATGGGCAAGCTCCACGTAGAAAGCCCCCGGATCCTTGCTGAAATCCGCCAGATAGGGGCGGAAGAAATCAGCGACATGCTTGAGTTCCGCAAGCTTCTCATAAAAACCGTTGTACAGCAGCTTCTGGCGGAACACGATGAGCAGGGGGTAGCGGGATTCCACTTCATGCGCAATGGAATTCACCAGGTGGCGGTTGAGGACTTCTTCCGCAGGAATGTTGGTGATGAGCGACTGCATCCAGATAATGAATTTGCTGAACAGGGGCTGGCTTTTCAGCCGTGATTCAAACTCAGCCTTTGCGGTGGAACCGGCAACAGCTTCCACGCTGTCTTTTTTCCTGCCGGAAACCTTTTCCTGCTGCTGAATCTTTATCGCACGATCCAGAATATCTTTCCGTTCGTCGTTGCTTATCCCCTCAACAAGCGTTTCAAACGTAGAAGAGTTATTCTGATCTTTCTTATTTTTTCCCATACAAATCCCTTCTTTAGATAATGCCAGAGTCTGCCGGCACTCTGCCTTTCTTCTATTTTACTAAAAATAGGAATAAAGTAAAGGGAAAATATGCAAAATACGCACAAAATGCACCGGTGAACGAAAAAAACATAAAAAATGCGTTTTTTTCTAGAAAACCTGCTTGACATTTTATTTTATTTCCTGTATATTCACTATCACATTGCAAATGCAATGACCATTCCCCGATTGTGTAATGGTAGCACCTCAGATTCTGGTTCTGATTGTGGGGGTTCGAATCCTCCTTGGGGAAATAGATGCTGGCGAATGCCAGCATTTTTTTCCGCTTGAGCGGAACATTATATGGTCCCTTCGTCTATCGGTTTAGGACGAGAGATTCTCAATCTCTAAAGATGGGTTCGACTCCCGTAGGGACCGTTTGTGCAGAGGATTCTTGTGAATCCTCTTTTTTTTGCTTCTGCGCCTTTTTTGTTTCTTGCCGGGTCCCGGCTTACATTCCTGTTGTCAATTCCGCTTTTTGCCTATAAAATAGAACCATGAAGAAACAGGGATTACTGCTCGCTGCGGTGCTTTTTTGCCGCGCAGCATTCGCGGACGACTCTTTTTTCGACAACTATGTCTATCAGAACTGGAATTCCTTCGGTACCCTGAACGGCACAAGCACAACAGACGTATTCCAGACAAAAGACGGCTACATCAACATCGGAACCTACGAAGGACTGGCCCGCTTTGACGGCATAACATTCACCACGCACAAGCGCGCAAAGGGCAACGGCCTTACATTCGTCTCCGTACGCGCAATCCTTGAAGACTCGCAGGGAAACCTCTGGCTCGGCTCAAACGACGAAGGGCTGCAGAAAATATCTAAGGACGGAAAAAAGACTTTTACCACCCAGAACGGCCTCCCGAACAATTCCATCCGTGCGCTTGCAGAGGACAGGAAAGGCAATGTCTGGGTGGGAACTGCCGCGGGCGTCGTCTACATAACGCCGAAGGGGCACATGATAAACGTGCAGTTTGAAGCCGGCACCATCTCAAAGGGAATCATCGCAACCTCGTTCTTCTGCGACGCAGCCGGGGACATGTGGCTGCTGACGGCAAATGAACGCGGGCTCTTCCACTATGACGGCGACATCTTCCGTACACGCCGCGAACTGGACAACTACGGCAACTACCTTGCCTCGGCAATCTGCCAGGACAAGGACGGCGCCTACTGGGTTGGCCTGGGCGACATGGGGCTGCTGAAGATACGCGGCGGCACAATCGAAGAAGTAAAGAGCGGCACCATCCTTGACCGGGTGGCAATGACGGCTCCCTTTGTGGCTGCGGACGGAACCATCTGGTTCGGTACGGAGAAAGGTCTTGTCGTGTACAGCGGCGGCACATTCCACGAATACAAAGGAAGCCAGCTCAATTCCGCAAAGATAAACAAAATTATCTGCGACCGTGAAGGCAGCATCTGGGCTGCAACCGACCGCAACGGCATCGGAAAGCTCACGCTCGGCAAGTTCAGAATCATAAAGCTTCCGTCCGCCGTAAACAGCATCACTGAAGACCGCCGCGGAACCGTCTGGGCGGGTACGGACACCGGCGTGCGCTGCTACAAGGACGACCAGGAAATCAAGAACACGATCACCGCCTACACGGAAGGGCTCCGCATCCGCGACGTGCAGGCAACCAAGGACGGCAGTCTGCTGGTCTGCTGCTACACGGCCCCTGCCCTGCTGCGCTGCAAGGACGGACACATCCAGAGCTGGTCGAAGGAAAGCGGCCTCGTGGGGAACAAAGTGCGCGTAGCCATCGAAACCAGGAACGGCGACATCTACGCAGGCACCACGACGGGGCTGAGCATCATCCACAGTGACGGCAGCATACGGAACTTTAAGCAGGCCGAGGGGCTTGAAAACGAATACATCATGGCGCTCTACCAGGACACGAACGGCACCGTCTGGATTGGAACGGACGGCGGCGGCATCTACCTGATGAAGGACGAAAAGATTATCGCGCACCTGTCTTCAGAAAACGGACTGGCAGGAAACGTCATTTTCAAGATCACGCAGGAACTTGACGGCTCTGTCTGGATATGCAGCGGCAGCGGCATCACGCGCTGCCCCACCGTTGACCCCGCCACGGGAATCCCGGCCAGCTACCAGAACATCAATTCCGAAAACGGCATCGAAACGGACTCCGTGTTCCAGCTTGCTCCGGACAGCATGAACAATCTCTGGATGACCAGCAACCACGGTATTTCCTCGGCACCGTTCATGGACATGCTGGATCTGGCAGACGGCAAACGGGACTCCATCAGCGTCAAATTTTACAGCAGGAACGACGGTCTGGATTCCGCAGGCCCCACGTCCACGGCAAAGAGCATGACCGACAGGCACGGGCGTGTCTGGTTCGCCATGGTAGACGGCATAGCAGTCTACGACCCGGAAAAGAACCAGGAAAACATGGTCATGCCGCTCGTCCGGATAGAAAGCGTTACTGTGGACAACGAAATGCTCATCGACCACAAGCTTTTTGCAGGGCCGGAAGATGAAATCGTGCTCCGGCCGGGAACCAAGCGCGTGGACATCCAGTTTTCCGGCATCAGCTTCGATGCCCCCGAACGCATACGCTTTACCCACAAGCTCACAAATTTCGAAGATGAATTCAGCGAACCGGACAATGCGCGCATCATGTCCTACACAAACCTCAGGCCGGGAAGACATACCTTCCTTGTGAATGCAATAAACGGCGACGGATTCTATTCCACGCAGGCAGAGACTGTGCTCTTTGTGCAGAAGCCGTACATTTACCAGGTGCCGGCTTTCTGGATTACGCTGGCAGCGCTGCTCTTCGGCGGCATATACCTCTTCTTCCACCTGCGGGAACGGCGCATGAAGCGCGAAAACCTGCGGCTCGAGAACATGGTTCAGCTGAGGACGTCCCAGCTGAACACGGAAAAAGAAAAATCCGACCAGCTGCTCCGCGCCATCCTTCCGGAAGAAATCGCCGACGAACTGAAAGACGGCGTACATTCCATCGGCCAGGATTTTGACGACGTGACCATCCTTTTCTCGGATATCGTCGGCTTTACCAGTACATCGAGCGGGCACACCGCAGCAGAAATCGTCGGAGCGCTCAACGACCTGTTCAGCCTTTTTGACGTGCGTGCGCAGAAATACGGCGTGGAAAAAATCAAGACAATCGGTGACGCCTACATGGCCACCTGCGGGCTTCCGACGCCGAACAGCCGCCACGCAGAAGTCATGGTTGCCTTTGCAAAGGGCATGCTGGAAGACATCGCACAGTACAACAAGACGGCGAGCATCCCCTTCAACATCCGCATAGGACTGAACAGCGGCCCCGTCACTGCGGGCGTCATCGGCAAGACAAAGTTCATCTATGATGTGTGGGGGAACACCGTAAACGTGGCAAGCCGCATGGAAACGGCGGCAAATCCGGGCGGCATCCGGGTATCAGAGACGGTATACCAGCACCTGAAGGACAGCGGGCTGACATTCAGCGCCCCGATTGAATGCAACATAAAAGGAAAAGGTCTTATGACGACCTATGACATACTGTAAAGAGCCTGCGAAAAACTAAAGTTTTTCGCGGTACCTTTGAAACTTTGGAGGAACATACAACATGAAGAAAGCTGTACTCATTGCAGCAGCGGGGGCAGCACTGCTGCTTTCCGGATGTAAGGGAAAACAGGAAGAAAATGCAGTGAGCATCGGCCTGCTCCACTCCCTGAGCGGAACCATGGCGATAAGCGAAACTCCCGTACGGGATTCCGAAATGCTTGCTATCCGGGAGATAAATGAAGCGGGCGGCGTACTCGGCAAAAAGATACGGGCGGTGGAGGAAGACGGGGCAAGCGACCCGGCCACCTTTGCAGAAAAGGCACGCAAGCTGCTTGAAGAAGACAAAGTAGCGGCTGTATTCGGCTGCTGGACATCCGCATCCCGCAAGGCCGTAAAGCCGGTGTTCGAAGAGCTGTACGGGCTTCTGTGGTATCCCGTCCAGTACGAGGGCATGGAAGCAAGCCCCAACATTATGTACATGGGTGCCGCCCCGAACCAGCAGGTCATTCCTGCAGTGGACTACTGCGCGGAGCATTTCGGCAAAAAAATGTACCTGCTGGGAAGCGACTACATTTTTCCCCGGACAGCAAACAGAATCATCAAGGCGCAGCTTGCCGACCTGAACGGAGAATGCGTCGGTGAAACCTACGTGCCCATGGGCTACCTGGATTTTTCCAGAATCATCGAGGAAATCAAGGCAGAAAAACCGGATGTCATTATAAATTCACTCAATGGTGATTCGAACATTCACTTTTTCCGCCAGCTTACCAATGCGGGAATCAGCTCGGATAAACTGCCGGTGATGAGTTTTTCCATCGCCGAGGAAGAAGCGGCAAAAATCGGCGTAGAAAACCTGCAGGGACACCTTGTTGCATGGAACTACTACGAAACAACAGAAACCCCGCGGAACGAAAAATTTGTTTCGGATTATAAATCAGCCTTTGGCGACAACCGCGTGACCGGCGACCCCATCGAAGCCGGATACATAGCCGTCTATATGTGGGCAGCAGCCTGCGAAAAGGCAGGCAGCTTTGACGTGGAAGCAGTACGCATGGCAGCAAAGGGGCTGAGCTTTACGGCACCGGAAGGCACGGTGACAATCGACGGGGCAAACCAGCACCTGTACAAGCAGGTAAGAATCGGCAGGATAAATGACAAAGGCCTGATTGATGAAATCTGGGCAACCCCCGGAGCCGTCAAACCGGATCCATACCTGAGCACCTATGAATGGGCCCGGGGCCTGTAAAAGAAA
>CADCQA010000092.1 GCA_902803415.1 uncultured Spirochaetaceae bacterium
ATTTCCGCCCGCCCGGCGCCCTGCCGCTTCATGGCAGCAAGTTCTTCCACCAGGGTAAAGAGGCCGCCTTCAGCCTCGCCGATCATTACTGCATCAAAAAAATCTGCAAAGGGAGCGGGATTCGTCATACCGCAGCCGCCGGCAATAACTATCGGGCAGCCTTCGCTGCGTTCCTTTGCAAGCAGCGGAATGCCGCCGGTATCCAGCATGGCAAGCACTTCCGTTGCTCCCAGCTCGTAGCCGATGGAAAAGCCAAGAAAATCAACGGCAGAAAGCGGCATCCCGGTTTCCAGCGAATAGAGCGGAATCTTTGTTGTACGGAGCAGCTGCTCAAAATCAACATCCGGGGCAAAAACCCGTTCGCAGCGGACGCCGGGCAGCGCATTCAGCGCATTGTAGATGATTTTGATGGCAAGGTTGGACATGCCGATTTCGTACAGATCGGGAAACGCCACGACCGCATTGTACATCTGCTCTCCGGCAGCATGCGGCTTGATGATTGCACCGTATTCCCCGCCGATGTAGCGGGACGGCGCCTGCACTGTATTCAGAAGAGGACCAAAATCCTCCAGCGGATGAACTAATTTCATAGGGCTTCGGTATTAAAGTCAAGGCGGCGGGAACTTATGCTCATCAGAATTCCCGATGAGATCATAGCTGTCAGCAAGGCAGAACCGCCGTAGGACAGAAACGGCAGCGGGATACCGGTAATCGGCATGATTCCCATCACCATTCCCACGTTCTCAACAAAGTGAAAAAAGAACATACCGAGGATTCCTGCTGCAATGAAGCAGCCGAACATGTTCGGTGTGGTCCGGATAATCTGGATAATGCGGAGCATCAGCACAAGGAAACATGCAAAAACGACGAGCCCGCCCCAGAAGCCGGCTTCCTCCGCAAGAATACTGAAAATGAAATCCGTATTCTGCTCCGGGATAAAATGATAGTGGCTCTGCGTTCCCTGCTTGAATCCCCTGCCCCAGAGACCGCCGGCTCCGATGGCAATCTTTGAGTTCATGATATGCCAGCCGGATCCCTGCGGATCGCTTGACGGGTCAAGAAATACAATAAGGCGCATCGTCTGGTAGGGTTTGAGTACTCTTCCTGCAGCCATGGACAGCAGCAGCGCCATGGTGATAATACCGAATATGTAGGTAATCCAGTAATAGTAGCGGTTTTTGACGATAATCTGCCCCAGCATCCCCAGCAGCGTAATGAAGAGCGATGCCATGATGACCAGCAGGCGGAGTTTTGTATTTGTAAAAACGCTGATAATCGGCACCACCTTGTGAAGAATCGCATCCTGATAGATAGGCAGCACGGTAAAGACAATGGTAAGCAGTCCCGTCCCGATAACAAGCATCAGGTACCGGAAGGGAATGTTCGTCATGAAGCACATGAAAATAAAGATGGGCAGATAGACGCTTGCCGTGCCCAAATCAGGCTGGAGCAGGATAAGACCCATCGGCAGGCACATGATGAACAGCGCCACGATAAAACGCTTGCGCGGCTCTTCGTTCGGGGTACGTTCCAGATACCAGGCAAGGAACAGTATATACACGATCTTTCCCAGCTCGGCAGGCTGAATGCCAAGGCTGCCAACACCTATCCAGCTGCGTGCACCATGAGATTCATGACCGAGGAAACGGATATACAGCAATGCGAGCAGCAGAGCAGCGTAGACATACGGTACGTACCGCTTCAGCCTGCGGTAGTCAAAAAGCGCTGCACAGATGAGGAAGAAAAAACCAATGCTTGCCCACACAATCTGGCGGCTGTATTCCCGCGAAACAAGTGCTCCCTCGGAATTGATTCCTGCAGAATAGATGAAAAGAATCCCGAGCATTGTCAGAGTGAGCACATTCAGGAGTATAAGATAATCGACCCTGCGGAAAAACTGTAGTCTCATTATTCCATCCTCCCGACAGCTTTCTTAGTATACATATTTATGAGGTAACGGAATCCCAGCGCATCAACGGCTTCGTCAAAAGTCTGGTCTGCAAATATTCCCTGTATGACAATATTTGTGGCATACGGCGCCCACCATTCCCAAGTATTGACCGCCTCAACGATTGTAACAACAATAACCTGTTCCTCCGGCGGTGCATCATAGGGTGCATAGGCAACCATCCAGGAGTGCCAGTGGTCTTTTGCATAGCCGTTCACCTCTGCGGTACCGGTCTTGCCGGCGCTCTTCACAACCTTGTTCGCCATCGGATACTGTGGAGTTCCATCCGAGATAACGTAACGCAGATCCCGCTGCACTTCCTGCCAGACTTCCGGAGAAACCGTGGATGAGAGCATAACCTCCGGCTGAATTTCCTCCACGACTTCGTTGGTCACCGGATCCCTGATTTCCTTAAGCAGATGGGGGCGGTAAACAGTGCCGCTGTTGCAGACCATCGCCACCATATCCGCCAGATGCAGCGGTGTTACCAAGGTATAGCCCTGCCCGATGGACATGTTGAACGTATCGCCCAGGCGCCACGATTCATGGAATTTGCGTTCCTTCCACTGGGAGGTAGGAACCAGTCCTTTTGCCTGGGACGGCAAATCAATGTTCAGATCCTGCCCGAACCCGAATTCACCTGCATAGCTTGCAATGCGGTCCACGTCAAGCATCTTTCCGACCTGCCAGAAATAGACGTCGCAGGACTGGGCAAGCGCGTTTTTCAAGTCCAGCCAGCCGTGACCGGGTTTCTTGACGTGGCAGTGGAAAATACGTCCGCCGGCTTCAATCTCACCAGGGCAGTCAATCTTGTTTGCGGACGGATACACTTTTTCGTTGAGCATGGCAGTTGCCATGATAGTCTTGAACGTGGAAGCCGGCGGGTAGACAGCATTCACCGCCCGGTTCAACAGGGGATTATTCAGGGCATTTTTCAACCTGTTGTACTCAACGCCCACATCATCGGACGAAAAGAGGTTCGGGTCAAAGAATGGATAAGAAACCATGGCAAGCACTTCGCCGTTTGCAGGTTTCAGGACAACGATTGCACCGACACGGTTTCCCAGAGCTTTTTCGGCAAGGGTCTGAACCGTATTGTCGATAGTCAGCACCAGATTCATGCCGCTTTTCGGCGGTTCGATAACGGGAGCTGTGTTCAGAATACGTCCGCGGGCATCACTGGTACGGATTTCCCGGCCGGGAGTACCTTGCAGCAGCTTGTCATACTGCTTCTCTATGCCCATTTTGCCGACGACAGAGCTGGCCGTATAACCGTCGTTGTACATAACCGTCAGCTCTTCCTTTGTGATGTCGCCGACATAGCCGAGGATATGACTGATTGAACCGGTCTCAACATAGTTTCTGACAGGCTTGCTTGCCCATGACACTCCCGGCAAATCAGTTATATTTTCCGCTATGTTGCTGATAACCTCAAAAGGAACGTTTGTCTTCACAGTAATAGAAGAAAAGGAGCGCCGCTGGTTCTTTGGAATCCTCCGGTCGATGGTTTCCTTTGGGACATCCAGGTACTCGGCAAGCTTCATGGCTACCGTGTCGTACAGTCCCGACGGAATTTCACCCGGAGTCAGGCTCACAGAAAAAGAATCTGTGTTGATAACCATCGGAAGGTTTGCATTGCGGTCAAAAATTTCCCCGCGCTGGGGAGGAATCGTCGTCACCGTTGTAGAAATTGTTCGGGACTGGCGGCGGTAGTCTGTTCCCTGCATAATCTGGAGCGAAAACAGTTTGAGCGCATACACAAGAATTACAATAATGATGAAAAGTGCAAGAAACGCGGTTTTTGAAGCTCTGCCCAGTGAATCCCCGGAACGGTTCTGGTCCGTCAGATTCTCATCAAAATACATATCCTGCATTAGGGAATCATCTCCGGATTCAGCACAAGATGCTTACGGAACAGGCCGAGTACCTGGAACAGAATGGGCGTCAAGACCGTGTTCATGCCGAGTTCAATCAAAAAATCCCAGGAGAACGGGCTGTATGAGGCAACGATGGCGGGAAAGAAAAACGATACCAGCCAGAGCGAAATCATTTTGACAAAGGTTGCACAGAATCCAAGCAGTGCGGAGATAAAAATGCCGTCAATATTCAGGGACTTGCAGAATAGTCCGCCCAGATAGCCGAACAGCGTGCGGTACAGGCAGTTCAGTCCGGGCGGACAGGCGCTTAAAAAATCAAGAAAAAGTCCAGACAAGAAGCCGGTTGTTTCCCCGATGAGCGTTCCGTTCTGCAGGGAAATGTACAGCAGGCAGATAAGGCATATATCAGGAACGACCGGCAGTATCGTTATGTTTGAAAAAATAGAGACTTCTATCAGGGCTGCAAAGAGCACAATGATGATACCGATAAAAAATGATTTCAGGGTACCGGAAGTTTTCATCTGCTTCCTCCCAGACCGCTGGGGATGCGGTCATTCAAAACATGCTGGTCAACCACAAGAACCGTCTCCAGCCGGGAAAAATCGATGATGGGTTTCAGTTCGATATTCAGCGATGTGTCGTAATCAACAATGGCAATATTTTCGATCGTCCCTATCGGAATATCACGCATATAATTGTCATTCTCGCCGCTGGTAACAACCACGTCTCCCCGGTGCAGTTCATCGATTACGCGTCTTCGGATATACTTCAGGGAAAGTGTTTCGCTGTCGGTTCCGTTACCCGTCACAATTCCGATATCTCTTGTATTCTGCACGCGGGCCGAGATATTGCACTGCAAGTCATAGACCGGCATGACAAGGCTCGTTCCCATGCCCACCGTCACAACCCTGCCCACAATACCGATATTTCCGTTCTGGATTGCAATGACGGGCATGCCTTTCCGGATGCCACTCCGTGCGCCCTTACCGATGGTAATGCCGGAATAGCGGCTGTCGGGATCCCGCCCGATTATCTGGGCTGCAACATTCTTGTATTCCACTGACTCAGCAAAACCCAGCTGCTCGCGGAGCAAGGCATTCTCCTTATTTATCTCCACGTTGTTGCGTTTCATGTACTCGTAATTTTCCAGTTTTTCGGTCAGTGCCTTATATTCCTGCTGAAGGTTTGCCATGTCATGGATGGCTGTGAATGTTCCTGTTACGGCAGAAAAAACGGTATAAACACCCTTCTGCATTGCAGACATGACACTGAAACCGACGGTGTTAAAATCAATGATAAAACCACCGGAACTGGTTGACAGCGCGATACCGCTGCCGACCAGAAGAAATGCGAGTACAATTTCAGGCAACTTGAAGTGCAGGAGATTTTTCATTGTCAGTTGTTCAGGTTGTCATAGATTGAACGATTTGAAGACATATTCTTGAACAGCTCAAATGCCTGGCCGGCACCCACAGCAACGCATTCCAAGGGCTTTTCAACAAGAATGACGGGAACCCCGGTTTCTTTGGAGATAAGCTTCTGCAGACCCTTCAGCATGGAGCCGCCGCCGGTCATGACAATGCCGCGTTCAACAATATCTGCGGCCAGTTCCGGGGGAGTACGTCCGAGTGTCTTCTTTATTTCTTCAACAATCTTTGTAATCGGCTCCTTGAGGGCCTCGCGGACTTCAACAGAATCGACTTCAAGGCGGCGGGGAAGACCGGTGATTGCGTCGGTACCCTTGATTTCCATTTTTTCGATCGTGTCGTCAGAGGTTGCATTGCCAATTTCAATTTTCAGCCGTTCTGCTGTCTGCTGCCCGATAATCAGATTGTGCACTGAGCGGATATGCTTCATCACGGCTTCATCAAATTCGTTTCCTCCGGTGCGGATAGAACTGGTAATAACCATGCCGCCCAAGGAAATAACAGAAACTTCCGTTGTACCGCCGCCGATGTCGCAGACCATGTGTCCGGCAGGCTCATTGATTGGAATCTGGGCACCGATGGCTGCAGCAAGGCTTTCCTCAATGACTGCAACTTCCTTTGCACCAGCCTTAAGTGCAGCGGTCATCACTGCGTCGCGTTCCACCTGCGTGATGCAGGAAGGAATGCCTATCTTCATGCGGATGGACTTGAAAAGATGATGACGCGGGATAACCTTTGAAATAAAGTACTTTATCATCTTCTCCGTGGAATCGCTGTCGGAAATAACGCCGTCTGCAAGGGGACGGATGGCAACGATGTTGCTCGGGGTCTTCCACAGCATACGCTTTGCATCGGCACCGACGGCAACAACCCTACCGGTTCCCTTTTCGACCGCAACCACAGACGGCTCATCTATAACAATTCCCTGCCCGCGCACATAAATGAGCGTGTTGCACGTACCTAAATCTATACCTATATCAGTCGTAAAATTGTTCAGCAGACTCATATATCAATCCTCCCAGATCCAATGTCCTTTTTATTTTATCTCAGATAATTTCTTCATTGCGGATGGATACCCAGGCTGAAGTTTCAGACAGGATCTCCATTCTGCACGGGCTTTTGCCATATCTCCCTGCTGCTCATATAATACACCAAGTCCATAGTGTGCGTCAGCAGAATTTATGTTTTTTTCTAAAATTGATTCAAATTCTGAACGTGCGGATGCGAAATTCTTTTCGTCCGTATAAATCTGTCCAAGGATAGCATGGCTTTTTATCAGTATATCATCATCGTTTGAAAGCTGCAGGGCACGAACCAGGTACTGTTTTGCAACCCCGCCCTCGCCGTTTTTGTAATACTGCTTTGCAATGTTATAGAGCAGCGTATCGCTTTCCCGCACCAGCAGCGCCCCGGAAAAAGCTGCAATGCTTTTGTCCGTGTCGCCCAGATCTGCATAACTCAATCCCAGAAGCTCAGAAATATCATCCGACTTGTAGCCGTTTTTCTGCGCTTCTTCAAGGTACTTCACCGCAAGATCTGCATAATAATGGAAAGAAGATGATTTGTTTTTGTGAAAGTACGTCAGGCCAAGAACATATTCAATCTGGCCGACGGAATCCCTGCGGGCTGACTGCAGGGCAACCCGCAGGTCATTGATGGCCCGGTCAAAATAATTCTGACGCTGTGTCATATCATCCGGCTCCGCAAAGCCAAGCTTAAAGGCACTGAAGCCCCGGAATGTTCTGGCTGTATTATGGAGCGGATCCCGATCAAGTATGGCGCCCGCTATATCATAGACCCGCTGGTTATTGCCCTCATTCCAATAAGTATAGAGGGCAGAGACGGAAGTGGAATTCCGAGAAGACCGGCGTGTCAGCCTGTATGCAAGATATGCAGCAGCGGCGACAAACACCAGTACGGAAGAGAAGCCGACTATTTTTACTATTATTTTTCTGCCACGCCGCGGCACCCTGCCATACGGCTGCTTCTTTCCCAGCATTTCCCCCACCCAACAAAACAATGAGCAAAGTTCCTGCTCCTTAGAGAGGATTCAGGAAACTGCTCCCGATATATAAAAAAAGGATATAAAAATAAGCCGAGTTCTGGATTGCATAGCCATCTATCTGCAACGGCGATTACCCGCCGTCTCCAGCAACCTACCCGCGGTAATAAGGCCGGAATACCAAACCGCTATATGATTTTGCTCCAGATGAGGTTTGCTTATGCCATTTTTGTTACCAAAAATGCGGTAGGCTCTTACCCTGCCTTTTCACCCTTACCTGCATACAAGATGCAGGCGGTTATTTTCTGTAGTACTTTCTGTTGGCAGCAGTTCTACCTGCTGCCCCCCGGTCGTTAACCGGCATCTTTTCCGGCGGAGCCCGGACTTTGCCTCACGCAGCACTGCTATCATCAGCCCTGCTGCGCGCGACTATTTTTTATATCCATGGGGGTGCCAACGCCCCTCGCATTGGCACCCCCATTTAATTACTCATACTGTTCACCAGACTTCAGGGAATCAGAACTATCTGCATCAAGTTCGTCAATTCCTTCTTCGCCAAGAAGGTCCCCGTCATCATACAGATCGGCATCATCCTCGTCAAAGTCTGCAAGGTTCCCTGTATCGTTCATCGCATAGAAATCAGTCTTGCCTTCCACTGAATCCTCATAATACAGGATGCGGCTGCAATACGGACAGAACAATATTTTTTCACCGCGATGTACTTCATTTGCAAACTGCGCAGGCAGAATCATGTGGCAGCCGTCGCAGACATTTCCCTTGACGGCAACAATCCCCTTCCGGTTGCGCTGTATAATTCTCTGGAACTTGAATATCGTCTCAGAATCGATGCCTTCCGACATCTCTGCTTCCTTTGCACCCAGTTCAGAAAGCTGGCTGTCATACGCAGCCATTTCTTTGGAAAGGCTTTCCTCGCTTTCTTCAACATCTTTCTTTGTTGTTTCGATAAGGCCTTCAATACCTTTCAGCGTATCCTGCAGCTCATCGCGGAGTTTTTCTTCTTTCTGCAAATCCTTGCGCAGGCTGTCTTCACGTTCCTTTGCCTCTGAAATCTGCTTCTCAAGGACTTCGTATTCACGGTGGGTCTTAATGGAATCCATATTCTTCTCACCGGTTTCACGTGATTTCACCGCTTCATCGAGTTCAAGCTTCAATGCAGAAACCTTTGACTTCTCGGCTTCATACTCTGCATTTTTTTCTATAAATTCCTTCTGCGTACGTTCAAGCAGCTCCTTGCTGCCGCTTACGCTCTTCGGCAGTTCCTTCCGTTTTTCCTCGATTTCGTATTTCTCGGCAAGCACATCCTGTAAATTCTTCAGCTTGTCGAGGATTTCTGACATTTGCATTAAATGACCCCTACCTCTAAAATGCTCTATCGTAACAATATATACTATTTCTTTACTTATGTCTATACGGCGCATTCCTAAAAATCAGATTTTGAGGATGCGCCGCAGCCACATGTTACGTTTCCACGTAATCACGCAGCCCGGATGCCCGTCTTGGATGCCGGAGCCGGCGGAGTGCCTTTGCTTCTATCTGACGGATACGTTCCCTTGTTACGTTGAAATACAGACCGACCTCTTCCAGCGTAAGCGAGTAACCGTCCTCCAGACCGAAGCGCATCTTCAGGACTTCCTGTTCACGCAGCGGGAGCGTGCTGAGCACTGAACGGAGCTGTTCCTGCAGCAGCGTGTATGCCGTCTGCTGTGCAGGATTTTCCACTTCCTTGTCTTCGATGAAGTCTCCAAGGGAGCTGTCCTCTTCCTCGCCGATAGGTGTTTCCAGAGAAATCGGCTCGCGCGCAACGTTCTTCACCTGCTTGACACGGCTTACCGGCCAGGAAAGCTGCTGCGCGATTTCCTCATCGGTCGGCTCGCGGCCAAGCTTCTGCACCAGCTGGCGGCTTTCGCGGACAACCTTATTGATCTGCTCTATCATGTGCACAGGCACGCGGATCGTGCGCGCCTGATCAGAAATGGAGCGGGTGATTGCCTGCCGTATCCACCACGTTGCATACGTGGAGAATTTATAACCCTTGCGGTATTCGAATTTCTCGACTGCCTTGATAAGGCCGATATTTCCTTCCTGAATGAGGTCAAAGAGCTGCAGGCCGCGGTTCGTGTACTTCTTTGCGATGGAAACAACAAGGCGGAGGTTTGCATTGATAAGGCGGTTCTTTGCCTGCTCCATCATGGCGCGTCCGCGCTGGATTTCCTTGGTCATATCAAGGATTTCATCCACATTGTTCTCAAAATCGTATTCAATGCGGCGCAGTTTGCGGTCGATTTTCTGAATCTGAGTGTACACTTCGCGGATTTCGTCCGCAGTCATGTTCAGTTCCTGCTCCAGTTTGACGCTTTCGGAATGAGTCGCAAGGCGGCGCCCGATGGAACGGAGACCAGCAGTATCAATGATACGCAGCTCCTTCATGCGCTTGTCCTGCTTCCGGTGGTAATCGTCTATTTTTGCGGTTGCATCAAGGAACTTCGTGCTGAAGCGTTCGATTTCTTCCGTCTGGATGTCGATTTTCTGCAGTTCAGGCGCAATAAAGTCATGCAGTGACACCAGGTTGAGATCCTTGAAAATCTCCATGCTCTGGTCATTGTCCGAAAGCTGCTTTTTGAGCGCAATGTACTGCTTCATCTGGGAGAGTACGCTTTTGAGCACGGAACCATAGCAGCTCCGGAGCCTGCGTTTTTCTGCCATCTCCTCATTGATTTCCTTGCGGGCACGTCCCGGTTCATGCAGGTCGATGCGGGTAAAAGCTTTCTGGGCGATCGTGAAGAATTCCGGTATCATCATACCTGAATTCTTGATGACCTTCTTGATGATGTTCTGGCCGTCCTCCATTTTTTTGGAGAGCGTCACTTCCTGCTCCGCCGTCAGCAGGTTTTCCTTGCCAATTTCGCGCAGGTACAGGCGGATGGGGTCGTCAATGCTGCTGTCCTTGTCACCGTTGTCGACCAGCTTGTGCCGCCCGTTTTCATCTATCTTGGATTCAACAGAGATTTCTTCCGTTACGTCGCCTTCATCATCGGCACGTTCCTCTTCTTCCTCTTCTTCATCAAGCAGGCTGTCGGTTTCTTCCATAACCTGGATGTTATTCTGGGAAAGCAGCTGAAGTACCTCCTCCATGCGGGGGGAGTTCACAAAATCAGCAGAAAGGATTTCCGTGATTTCATCCCAGGAAACTACCTGCTTATTTTTCGCGTAGTCGAGCAGTTTCTGCACCAGCGGGTCAAGCGGAGAATCAAGGTTCAGGTCTTCGTCGGTAGCAAAGGCTGTATCGTCTACAACTTCCGGTTTTTCTGCACTGCTCTTTTCAGCCTTTGCCTTGGAGGCTTTCTTTTTTTCGGAGGAAGCCGTGGATTTTGTCGTCTTCGCCTTCCCGTCCGTTTTTTTCACTGTCTTCACTGCCATTGCTTTTTTTGCCGTTTCGCTTTTTTTGGATTTCGGTTTTTCTGACGCAGAACCGTCTTCAATCACCGTATTTTTTTTAGAAGATGACTTCCTGGAATTTTTTTGTTCCATAACAGGCTCATTCCTTAGACAAAGCAATCTGTTTGTCCATGTCCATTTTCTGGGCAAGAAGCTTTGCAAGCTGCGCCTTATCCTCCGGCAGGGTGCTCCGTTCCATCCGTCCGATACGCTCCTGCACTTCAGTCCGCCGCCGCTTGAGGGCATTTCTCTTTATGAGCCGGATACTGTCTTCCACAGACTGCTCTGCATGTGCCGAATACTCCTGAAATGACTGCAGGACAATATCCCGCAGACCATCAGCATCGTTACACCTATCCAGTATACTGCTCACTGAAAAAGCACCGCTTTCGCAGCATTCTTCCATAATAGTGAACATTTTTTTTGCATGGGGGTCTTCGAAATCATCAACGGAAATTTCCTGCCGCATTTTCTGGAAAAGACTGACGTTCTCAGTGACGGCTGTTAAAACAGCCCGCAGTTCAGCAGTTATCTTCAGCTTTGGAGCACTGCCGTCGTTATCCTGCGCCGTATTCACATTCCTCAAGCGGAGCGAAACCTGACCACGGTTGATGTAATCCCTTTTGACGGCCTCCATATCAATGTTGTATGCCTGGCACAGCTGCTCCAGGCACGCTTCTTTCTGTACGTCAGACTGCAAGGAATCAACATATGCAAAGAACGCCAGAGCTGCCTTGGACTTATTTTCCGGCGTCGTATTTGGATAGGCTTCCAAAAGTCTAGACAACAGATAATCATTATCTAATATAGCAGCATTTACCTCATTTGTCAAGGTTTCTGCCCCATAATTCAACATAATTTCTGCAGGATCCTTGCCGCCGCTCAAGCGTATGACTTTTACGGTCAGATCCTGACGCCTGCACAGCAGGATGGCACGTTTTGTTGCAGACTGCCCCGCCCCGTCGCTGTCAAAAGAAAGCAGCACAGTTTCTACAAAGGGCTTGACCATCCGTATCTGATCCTCCGTCAGGGCTGTCCCAAGCGGGGCGACCGCATAGCTGATGCCGCACTGGTGGTAAGCGATGCAGTCCATGTAGCCTTCGCAGAATATAACCTTCTTTTGTTCACGGATTGCCTGTTTTGCAAAGTTGAACGCGTACAGTGTACTGCCCTTCTTGTAGTGGATAAGGTCGCCGGAATTCAGGTATTTTGGGGATTTGTCCGCGTTGCCGCGCAGGAAACGGCCGCCCATTGCCACGACATCGCCTTTCCGGTCAAAAATCGGGAACATAAGCCGGTCAGAAAAAAAAGCAGTTTCCGGATACTTTTTGCTGAACAGACCGGAATTATCAAGAAAGCTTTCGCTGTAATTTTTTTTCGAAAGGAACTTCCGCAGCCAGGTGCGGTCAGCAGGACTGTAACCAAGCTTAAATTTCTCAATAATTTCGGCACTCAAGCCGCGCTTTGTCACATAATCCAGCGCAAAGCGGCCGGCTTCCGTTTCCGTCAGCATATAATGGAACATTGTTGCAACGCGTCCGTACAAGTCCTTGTACTCTGACTTCAGTTTTGCACTCTGATCTTCCTTTGGCAGGGCCTGCCCGCCGTCCGTATAGTGCAGCTGCACCCCTGCCCGCTTTGCAAGGAATTCCACGGCCTCCGGAAAGGAAAGCTTTTCCATCTCCATAATGAAATGAAACACAGAGCCGCCGGCATGACAGCCGAAGCAATAGTAGAAGCGCTTTTCCACCGACACGCTGAAGGACGGTGATTTTTCATGATGAAAAGGGCAGCAGCCCCACCAGTCATTCCCCCGCTGCGTCAGCGGCACATATTCGCCGATGACACGCACAATGTCCACCTTCCGGGACACTTCTTCAATGGATTCCTGCGTAATCGAAGAAGCCATTACGGAGCCTTTTTGGTGTACAGGTTCTTTGCCCTGATGTGCTGGTCAAAGTTCTTGCTAAAGGTGTGCCGCCCCGCTGCCGGATCCGTCAGCACAAAGTAATAGTAGTCGGTTTCTGCAGGATTTGCAGCAGCACTGAGCGCGACCATACCGGGATTTGCAATGGGGCCCGGCGGGAGCGCCGCCCACATGTACGTATTGTACGGGCTGTCGATTTTGAGGTCATCATGCATGATACGGTCCGGATGCGGACGCCCCTCAATCTCTGTGAGAATGTATTCAATGGTTGCACAGGATTCCAGCCCTATGCCGTTATCCAGCCGGTTCTTGAACACGCTGGCAATCAGCGGGGCTTCATCCTCTGCCTGGTATTCCCGTTCTACAATGGAAGCAAGAATGACAATACGGGAAAGCTTTACCGCGTCAATCCCGCTGAGCGAGCTGATTTCTGCCACCCGCAGAAAAAACGTGTCCGCAAGCCGGCGGACAATGCTTTCCGCCGTTTCATCCGGCGTAAAAAAGTACGTGTCCGGGAAGAGGTAGCCTTCAAGACTCTGGAGGGGGATGCCGTAGCTGTCAAGGATTTCCTGGGAGCGGCAGCAGGCAAGGAAGTCCTCTGCCCGGCATAATCCGGCGTCTTCCAGAATATGAGCGGTTTTTGTCATCGTCAGCCCTTCGGGAATGCTGACATGTATGCTTTCCGGAGTACCGGTCTGAAGCAGCATGTACACGTCTTTGAGCGGCATGCTGCTTTTTACCGTGTACAGACCGCTCTTCAGGTTGAATGAAGCTTGCCGGTCAAAAAGATTGAAGCGCGCGGCAAGGTACAGCGCCCGCCAGGAACGGATGAGTTTCTGCTGTTCCAGTTCCTGTGCAGCCTCCCGCACCGTCATGCCCTGGGGGACTTTCAGTTCGCCGCTGTATTCCTGGGAAACATCCGTCACCGGCCCAATGGCATAAAAGCAGACTGCTGCCCCCGCCCCCGCAAGCACAGCGAGGAGAAGTACTATACATACAATAAGTGTCAGGATAAGGTTATGCTTCCTGCTCATTGCTACAGTTCCACCTCCTGCCCTTCCACGGCAAGGTATATCTCCATTCCCTGGTTTTCGCAGGAATCCTTGTACCAGCGCGCGGCCTGCAGTATGGTATAGATTTTCTGGTCGTTATAGGTTGGTTCATGGTGGAAGAGGTAGAGCTTTTTTGCGTGCCACGTGTTTGCAAAGTCTACCGCGCGGGAAAAAATATTGTGCCCCCAGCCTTTTTTGCGGGACAGTTCGTCCGCATTATACTGGCTGTCAAGGACAAGCACATCCGCATTTTCAAAGAAAAAATTTTCTTCCACTGTACGGTCAAAATCTTTTTCTACCAGCTCGACGTCAGTTGCATAGATAAATTTCTTTCCGTCTTCCTCAAATGAATAGGAATATGAATTTCCCGGATGCCCCATCTTCTTTACGGACACCTTAATGTCGTCAACAAAAAAAGTTTCCCCGTTATGCACCAGATGGAAGGTAAAGTGACTCTTCATGTTTTCCCACCGGGCATTTACCGGGAAATACGGACATGCATTCTGACGGCTTAAGATGGTTTCCGCCGCAGGGAATGCAGAATACACGTCGATATGCGCTTTGGGATTGTAAGCAGGATTGAAAAAAGGAATGCCCTGCATGTGGTCCCAGTGGAAATGCGAAAAAAACATGGTATAGCGCAAATTCTTGGGGGGTGAATCATGCAGCCCCAGTTCGCGAAGTCCGGAGCCGGCATCAAGGATGAATTTGGCACCATTCTGGAAGCTTATTCCCACGCACGGCGAGTTTCCCCCCACCGTACCAAAAAGCCAGGGAGGAAGAGATGCAACAAAACGCATCCGGGCGTCCTGGGTTTCTATATCCTTGGGCGATATACGTTCTATGGCTGCAATAATTTTTGACTGTATCTGCTCTGGAGACAACGGGGTGGGAATCGACCCTCTGGTCCCCCAGAAATGAATTATCACGCTTCCTCCCAAAAAGACAAACGCCTATACTTGCAAGTTTACTATATAAAGTCGGATTTTTCTATAGAAATCTTACATTATTTTAAAAATTTTAAATTTTCTTCGGTATAACTGTGTCTTTTTGACAAAAAAAGGTGCAGGAAAAACCTGCACCTTTTTGCTTGGTGGGGAGTGAAGGATTCGGACCTACGAAGGACGAGCCAACAGATTTACAGTCTGCCCCCTTTGACCACTCGGGAAACTCCCCAAAAATATTATACCGGTGTTTTACCGGAAAGCCGCCACAGGGACTCGAACCTTGGACCCCGAGATTACAAATCACGTGCTCTACCAACTGAGCTATAGCGGCCTGATGAATAGTACTATATCAGAACTGGAAAACTTTGTCAACGGCAAAAACGTTTTTTTTCCACTCTTTTTTATTTTTTTATTGGAGCAGCATCGAGCAGCTGATGATACAAGGCAATATACTTATCCTTTGCCACGTGCTTCCAGGCATAATGCTCCCTGATATACTGCGCCGCGTACTGTATCATGGGCGCAAAGAGCTTTCTTCCGCCAAGGCGAAGCGTTTTCGTCAGTGCATAGAGCATGACAAAGAGCTCTTCCGGGGTATTCTCGCTGTACAGGAAACCGGTCTTCTCATCGACAATCTTGCACAGTCCGCCGGTTGCATGGGCAACGGGAAGAGTGCCGTAAACCTGCGCGATGAAATCTTCCAGTCCGCACGGTTCAAAAAAGCTGGGGCAGACCGCAAAATCGGCTGCAGCAATGCACAGGCGTGAGAGCGCCCGGTCATAGCCGTTGAAGAACACGCAGCTGCCGGGATAAGACTCGCTTAGCCGGACAAGCTCCTGCTCCAGTTCCGGTTCCCCCTGACCGATGAATATGAATTTTGCGGACAGATTTTTCTGCAGCAGACGCTCTGCTGCAGCAGCAAGCACCGGAATTCCCTTCTGCGCTACCACGCGCCCGTGATAGGTAAAGTAGACGGCGGAATCCCCCGCAGAAGCATCGAGAAAACCGTGCTGTTCCACACCCGGAAGCATTGCCCCTTCCATGCATGCGCGGGAAGCAAAGTCTGCAAGAAAGACATCCCGGCAGCGGTACTTGCCCTCAAGGTCTCCGTCACGGGGGCTGAATGCACAGGGCAGCAGCGAGACCGCTGTGTCGGCAGGATCATACCTGGAAAAATCAATACCGTTTGTGATGCCCGTTATCGGAATACAATCCCTGCTCAGGGCGTTTGAGAGTCCGCCGGTCATGTCGTCGAGGGTCAGCAGCTCCCGCGCATACTCCGGCGAGACGGTCGTAAGGCAGGCATGGCGGGCAGCAAGCAGGAAGGGTTCAACCCTGCCGTTGCACAGCCCCCGGGCAAGTTCCTCCTGCGGCAGCCCCGTGTAGGCGGCAGCATCTGAAAGAGAACTGAATTCATGGTGATAACCGGCACCGGCATTGTGTATAGTGACCAGGCAGCGTGTGTTCCGGTAAAATGCGGCAAGCTTAGTGCTTGACTGCATTGCGGCCGTTACAAAGGACGGGATAAACGCCGTCGTTGCATCCTGGCAATGGATGATGTCGGGACTTTCCTCCGGCGTACAGGTTTCGCCGTATGCGGCAACTGCTTTCTGGAACAGCGTATTCAGGAAGGCTGCATCTTCATGCCCGCTTCCCTTGCGGTGGCTGGGATTTTTCAGCTCCTCATCTTTTGTATAGGTATAGACTGCTTTTTTCTCGGCAAAGGCACGGTGGCAGACAAAGACGAACTCCACCCCGTTCATCACGCCATGGCAAAAGGTAACAATGACGTGCCGCCCCTGCACGCAGACAACAACGGGGTGATGCCAGATGCAGCGGTATTCCTTCAGGATGGAAATGTTCGTGCACCCGTACAGGGGGATGAACAAAGTCACAAACTGTCCCAGCTTCACCAGGTTTTCCGCCAGCGAACAGGTGACGTTCTTGACCCCACCAGCCTCGGCAATACCATTATACTCACGGGAAACAATCCATATATTCATTCCTGCTCCTTGGCTGGTGCCCGTATGCACCCTATCGGCTGCCTGTATGCCGGAGGTCGGGGCGGAGAACCTCTGCTCCGTTCAGGTAGACCGGTTCAAGCTTTGCCCCCTCCGGAAGATAGACGCTCACCATTACCCGGATAACCCTGGCGAGCATGTTTTTGACAACCGGTTCCTGCGCACAGAAGAGCGGGATTCCTTCCGGGGCAATACCGGTGTGTGCCCGGCGGAAAGCAGTTGCAGGGTTCAGCGCATCAAGATCCGGCGTTACCGTGAACTGGACGGAAACAATCTGCCCCTCCTGCACCTTATGCCGCACAAACAGCTCCCGGCACATGGCTTCCACCGCAGCAGTGATGGAAGCTTCCGTATTTTCCGCACAGGCAGCCCCGCGCAGGCAGTACAAACGCATATCCGTACTCATGAATGCCTCACTGCAAGCCGTTCAAGGCTCCAGCCAGACCGGAAAGGTTGGGGATGTCCTTGAGCTGGGGATACTTTTCCAGCAGCTGTGCATATTTTTCCAGCTGCTCCAGTGCCCGGTCGCTCTCGGCGGCTGCAGCGGCATGCTGCTCGGCCTTTGCTTTGAGTGCGTCCCTCAAATCTTCCTGATAGTCCTCGTACAGCTTTTTTGCCGACTCATACAGGGTGTAGTCAGGAATCTTCACGGAGTCAATGCTGATGTCTGTGATTGTTGCAGGGGCAAGATCGGCACCGGCTGCTGCGGAAAGCGCATCAATTTCACTCTTTGAAAGCGCCTTTTGCTGCGCAGAAGCTGCAGATGCATCCGCACCTTCCAGCAGAGAGTCCACAATCTTCTTGGAGATTACCTTTGCCCGCGCTTCGTACCAGGCAGAAAGATCAGCTTCGTCCTTTATCTCGTGGGAAGCGGCAAGCTTGACAAGCTCTTCGGGGGGAAGCGAAAGGGAGAGTGTCATCCGAACGGCGTATGAAAAATCAGCTCCGCCGTCTACCATCCGCGCGTATGTTTCGGCAGACGGCAGCGAGCCGGTGTATTCCTGTTCACTCTTACAGGGAGCAAGCGGGAACTTGCTTATCCGCACGTTCGTCGGAAGCAGGCGTTCCCAGCGCCAGGCAAACTGCCCGGCAAGGACAGGCTTCGGGTAAACCCCGCCCGTCTTGGATTCCATAACACCGCAATAGCCCGGTTCCACGCTGAACTGTATCCAGCCGACATAAAAAACTGCCGCAGCCGCTGCAAGCAGCACGACGAAATTCGCTATAATTCGCTTGACTTTCATCTTCTTTCTGATTCCTCTGTGCTTCCCGGCACCCTCGACATCCGGGCAGGAACATTGTATACTGTTTATGAAGATTTTACAATACAGGGGCTGTTTCACATGCCGCAGGAAGCCTTTCCGGGCAGATACCTTTCTGACAATTCATTTCTCTTCCGGCTTACGAAGCGCTTTACGCTCTTTCTGCTGCTGCAGGCGCTGGTGCTGCTCGCATGCTACATCAGCGGGAATTTCCAGAATTTTCTGGACAGCACGCAGCGCTTTATCCTGCTGCTCAGCTCTGTCAACGCCGTCATGCTGGTCTTTTTTGCGGCAGCGGGTGCGGCACAAAGCTTTCTGCTCATCTTTATTACGAAAAAAAAGCGCTACGCACTCTGGTTTCTTGCCTACCTGATTCTGCTGGGGGCAGACGCGGCGGCATTCATTCTGCTCCGGGGCATACACTATCTTTCTGCAGGATTGCAGCCGGCGGCACAATGACCAGGAAGCGGCCCTTCTTCACCTCAAAGGTGACCGGCTTCTTCTGCCCGTAATAGTCGCTGGATATGTGGTTTGATATGCTCGGCATGCCTTCCGGGCGGAAGCAGTGGCAGTCCCATTCAAGTCCGGAAGTCTGTATTTCCCCGCCGGAAAACGAATTTGTCAGCCGGGCGACCGATATTCGCTGGTCCGGGCGGACATTGCTTACCTGCAGGCGCGAGCCTTCCGGCAGGCAGCAGACAACATCCTGCGGCCCCAGCCAGAAATCTGCATGAAAGGGAAACGAAAAACTGTCGTAGACGCTGATGAAGTGGTCTGTCATGCCGCCGCAGCCGCCGATGAGCGTAATTCTGCCGGAAGCCCGGTCTCCGACGAGGGCCGCCGCCCGCTGGAGCGCAAGCTCGGTGTCGGTAAAATCCTTGTAGTGGCTGAAAAGTTCTGACTTAACGGAAGCGTATTTCTGCAGCAGGGAGGAATCCCGGATGCTGTCCATGTCGCCCAGTATTAAATCCGGCTTAAAACAATACGTGCTGCCGTAAAAATGACTGAAGGCTTCCAGCGTGTCCAAGCCTGAATCTGCCGCTATCACTTTGTCAATTGCCGGTGCATGGGAAAAATAAAACACGGTGTTGTGCGGAAGCGGCGCTTCTCCTCCGGTAAAAATGACAACATGCATGACACAAACCTCCTGCGTCACAAACTTTTTTCTTTTTGCCGGTACCGGAAGCCTTCCGCTGAACCTGTGCTTCCCTAGACTTTCAGCACCCGCTCTGATATACTCCATTATATCATGAATTCTCGTAAATGTGTAAAAATACCGGCAGAATTGCACAAGGTCAATGAAATTTTTACCGCGCACGGCCATAAGGCGTATCTGGTGGGCGGAGCGGTGCGCGATATGCTGCGCGGCAAGCAGGCACACGACTGGGATATCGCCACGGATGCCACACCGCAGCAGGTGATGCAGATGTTCCGCCGCGTGATTCCGACGGGAATAGCACACGGTACAGTGACTATACATATTTACGGGCATGAGATAGAGACAACTACATTCCGGACGGAAGCAGGCTATTCCGACGGCAGGCACCCGGATGCCGTGCAGTATGCGGCAACTATCGAGGAAGACCTGTCCCGCCGGGACTTTACCATGAATGCAATCGCGGCAGATCTTGCCGACGGTACGATAGTGGATCCCTTCCATGGACAGGAGGACATACGTAACGGCATTATCCGCACGGTGGGAAGTCCCCTGGAACGCTTTGATGAGGACGGCCTGAGACCGGTTCGTGCCATCCGCTTTGCCGGGCAGCTGGGCTTTAAAATAGAAGAAAATACGTTTGCGGCACTCTCCCACCCTGCCGTCCTTGCACGCACAGGCTCCATCAGCCCGGAGCGTTTCCGCGACGAGCTGTGCAAGATGCTGCAGACCGATACTCCCTCGGCAAGCCTGCGGCTCATGGAGCAGACAGGCATTATGGATCTGTTCATTCCTGGATTCAAGCCGTGCAGGGGCTGCCAGCAGGCTGATTTCCGTGCCTTCCATGAATTTGACGTGGCAGACCATCTGCTTGCGGCCTGCGACGGCGCGCCAAAGGACAAACTTGAAGTACGGCTGGCTGCATTCTACCACGACATCGGCAAACCGGAAGCCCGCACCGTGGAACATCTTCCGCAGGGTGATGTCATTCACTTCCACGGGCACGAAAAAATCTCTGCCCAGAAGGCAAAAGATTCCATGACGGCGCTCAAATTCCCCAACCAGACAATCAGCGCGGTGTGCCACCTGGTAAAGGAACACATGTTTTTCTACGAAAGTTCATGGGGCGATGCCGCGGTGCGCCGATTCATCATCCGCGTGGGAACGGAATGCTTTGACGATCTTATCGACCTGAGGCTGGCGGACATCTACGGCATGCACGGTGTGGCTGTGGCGGAAGGCAGCCCGGCATGGCTGAACCTTGTGGAACTGCACACGCGCGTAGAAAAAGTGATTGCGGAAAAGAATGCGCTGAGCCTGAAAGACCTTGCGGTGAACGGCCGCGACCTGATGAATGCCGGAATTCCCGCAGGAAAGATGCTGGGAAATATTCTTGCAGAGCTTTTCGAAACAGTGACGGATTCTCCTGCAATGAACGAGCAGGATAAACTGCTGCCGCTGGCAAAAAATATTTTTGTGCAAAAGTACGGGGGAAAACTGCCTACGGCATAACAAAGCATGCACGGGCAGCAGCCCCGCGGATTTTTACAGTAAGCAGGTCGGAAACTCCTGAACTGCTTACTGCAAAATGCATGTGGAACGAATCAGATGACCATGTTCATCGCGGCGCGCACTTCATCCAGTGTCTGCACGGCGATTTCGCGCGCCCGGCGGCTGCCGTCAAGCAGCACCTGCTGGATATATGCGGGGTCTTTTTCCAGCTGGGCACGGCGGGCACGGACCGGGCGCAGTTCCTCGTTGAGCGCTTCCGTGAGCGCTGTCTTGAGCGCGCCGGCACCCCCGTCACCGATACGGTCGGCAACAGCCTCCGGCTGCTCGCCTGTACACAGCGAAATGAGCATGAGCAGGTTTGCAACCTCCGGACGCGCCGCAGGATCATAAGTGATATGCCGTTCCCCATCGGTCTTTGCCTTCTTTATGAGCTTTGCAGTTTCATCTTCGGAAGCAGAAAGCATGATTGCGTTGCCGCGGCTCTTGCTCATCTTCTGGCTGCCGTCAAGTCCCAAAATACTGGGCGTCTTGGAGAGCAGCGCGGCGGGCAGCGGGAAAACCGGCTCCCTGTCCTTGCAGAATTTCTCATTGAAGCGGCGGGCGATGGTGCGCGTCAGCTCTATATGCGGCAGCTGGTCCTTTCCTACCGGCACCACATTCCCCTTGCAGAAAAGTATGTCGCATGCCTGATGCACGGGGTACGTAAGCATTCCGGCATTCACGGTCTTCATCTTGCCGTTTTCCAGACCGCTCTGGATTTCTTCCTTCACGGTGGGGTTGCGCTCCAGTTCCGCGCTGGTAACAAGCGTAAGGAAAGGCAGCATGAGCTGGTTTGCCTCTGGTACGTAGCTGTGCGGGTAGATGAGCACGTCTTCGCCCGGTTCTATGCCGCAGGCAAGGTAGTCGATGACCAGCTGGCGGGTATTCTGACTGATTTCCTGGTATGCATCGTGGTCGGTGAGCACCTGGTAATCGGCAATCAGAATCATTGTCGGTACGCCCATCTGCGAGAGCCGCACACGGTTCTTGAGGGAGCCGAAATAATGCCCGATATGCAGCCTGCCCGTGGGGCGGTCGCCGGTAAGCACACGGTATTTTTTTGGATTGGCAGCAATGTCAGCCTCTACCTTTTTGCTGCGCTCCACCGCAGCAGCAAAGGTCTTGTTCGTATCAAAATCTGATTCAGACATGGGTTTCCTCAAGTTCTTTCTATATTAATGATGTAGCGGCAGGCACAAGCCCCGCGGTTTCCGCCGGAAAAAAATGCACGGAGAAAAACCTGTGCAGATGATAGCACATAAGCCCGTCTGTGGCAAGCTTGGCAGCGTAAAGGACGGGCTGCCCTTGCTTATTTTTCTATTTTGATTACAATGAAAGGCATCGGAGCCGGTTTCAAAAATCTCTTTTGAAAACTTCCCCGCTGCAAGAAGCCTAAGGAGCCGCGTATGAGAGCCACAAAAGCCATTATTCACCTGCAGAATTTCCGCCACAACATCAGCACCATTCAGGCAGCGCTGGCTTCCGGAACAAAAATGTGTGTAGCCGTAAAAGCAGATGCCTATGGGCACGGTGCAATCCGCTGTGCCCATGCAGCAGTGGAGGCAGGAGCGGATATGCTTGCGGTTGCTACGCCGGAAGAAGGTATTGCCCTGCGTAAGAGCGGCATCACGCAGCCCATACTCATGCTCAGCCTCTGCGCCCCGGAGGAAGTGGAAGCCGTGGTGCACAACTCTATTACTCCGCTTGTATTTGATGAGGAATATATTGCTCTGTTTGCGGAGGCTGCAAAGAAGGCGTGCGCCGCCCCCTACCCCGTGCATCTTGCGGTGGACACAGGTATGGGAAGAATTGGCGTGCTGCCGGAAGATGCAGCGCACATGGCGCGCGCCGTCATGGGGACGGGAGTGCTCGTGCTTGGCGGCATGGGAACGCATTGCGCCGTAAGCGATAGCCTTAGTGCGGAAAACAGGGCATACACGGAGCAGCAGTTCTCGCGCTTTTTGCAGGCAGTCAGTGCGGTGCAGGACGCGGGTATAGCACCCGGCATACGGCACTTTGCAAACTCCGCCGTCACCCTTGCCCGGCCAGACATGCACCTTGACATGGTGCGCCCCGGTATCATCGCTTACGGCTACTACCCGGACGAAATTACCGCGTCATACCTGGAATCCATCAGCCGCCCCGCTGAGCTGCGGCCTGTTATGACACTGGAAACGCAGGTCTGTGCAATCCGGCCGTTCAGAAAGGGGCAGAGCATCGGCTACGGGCGTACCTGGACTGCAGCCGAAGACACGGACATTGCAGTGCTGCCCATCGGCTACGGCGACGGCTTTCTCCGCCGTTTTGCGCAGGGCGGCATACAGGTTGCCATCCGCGGCAAGGCTTACCCCGTCCGCGGCCGCATCTGTATGGATCAGTGCATGGTTGACATCGGCAAAAACAGCGGAATCCAGCGCTGGGACAGAGCCGTCATATTCGGTGTGCCGGAAGACGGTGCCCTGCAAAGCGCAGATGATGTAGCCCGGCTTTCCGGTACTATATCCTACGAAATCACAAGCTGCCTTTCACCCCGCGTAGAGCGGGTTTTCGTGGATTGACAGGAACTAAGCTTCTACTATAGAATAAAAAAGCAGGATGCGTGGAAACAGGGCTGTATGCAAAATATAAATCAACTTAAAAAATTAGCAAAATCTATTCCTCCAGAACAAAAGCTTGATGCCCGGATTGCAGTGCTGGGCGACAGTGCAACGCAGCTGCTTGTTACGGCAATCCGGGGCTACGCGTTTTCCCGTGGTATGACACTCGCAGCTTACGAAGCAGAGTACGATCAGATTTTTCCCGAAATTCTGAATCCGGACTCCGGCCTGTATCAGGGGAAGCCGGACTATACGCTGATTTATATGTCTGCAGAGAAACTCCATGATGCGTTCTGCAAGACTCCCCCGGCAGAGCGGAATGGTTTTGCAGAACGGATGATGGCAACGATACACGGTCAATGGGACACCCTGCTTTCCCGGATGCAGACACGCATCATTCAGTTTAATTTTGTAGAAAACGACGATCAGGTTTTCGGGAATTTCGGGAACAAAACGGCAGACTCCTATATTTTCCAGCTGCGCAAGCTGAATTTCCTGCTGATGGAGCAGGCTGCTGCAAACGGCAGCGTCTCTATCGCCGACTTGTCCCGCCTCCAGAATGAATACGGCCGCCGGAAAGTCTATGCCGATGCTTACTGGTATTCGGCACGGCTTGCGCTTTCCATCGATCTGCTTCCTGCCGCCGCAAAACTGGTGGTCGACATCATAGAAGCCTTGCGCGGCCGCGTCAGAAAATGCGTGGTCTGCGACCTTGATAATACGCTCTGGGGCGGCGTCATCGGTGACGACGGGCTGGATAAGATTCAGATTGGAGAACTGGGCAGCGGCCGGGCGTTTACGGATTTTCAGAAGTGGCTCAAGGAGCTGAAGGAACGGGGCATTCTTCTTGCGGTCTGTTCCAAAAATAATGAAGAGACAGCAAAGGAACCTTTTTTGAAGCACCCGGACATGGTGCTCCGGCTCGATGATTTTGCAGTATTTGTTGCAAACTGGGAAGATAAGGCATCAAATATCAGGCACATACAGCAGATTCTGAACATCGGCATGGATGCAATGGTTTTCCTTGACGACAATCCCTTTGAGCGGGATCTCGTCAGGCAGATGATACCGGAAATCTGTGTTCCGGAACTGCCGGAAGATCCGTCATGCTACCTTACCTTCCTGCAGGAAGAAAATCTTTTTGAAACAGCGGCATATTCCAGTGCAGATGCAGACCGGACGGCACAGTACCAGGCAGAAGCAAAGCGTGTCCAGCTGCAGCAGTGTTTTGCCTCGATGGACGATTACCTGAAAAGCCTCTGCATGACTGGTACGGTGCGCCCCTTCGACGAATTCAGTACCCCGCGCATTGCCCAGCTTACCCAGCGCTCCAATCAGTTCAACCTGCGGACGGTGCGCTATACAGAAGCGGAGATTGCAGCCGTCGCTGCATCAGACAAGTATATCACGCGCTATTTTACGCTCCGTGATAAATTCGGCGACCACGGACTCATCTCCGTGCTCATCATGGAAAAGCAGGGCAACGCGCTCTTTGTAAACACCTGGCTGATGAGCTGCCGTGTGCTCAAGCGCACAGTGGAAGAATTTATCGTGAATTCAATGATTTCCACGGCAAAAGAAAACGGCTTTTCGCGGGTAATTGGCGAGTACATTCCCACCCCTAAGAACGCCATGGTCAAGGACATCTACGAGGCAATGGGATTTGCCCGCGTGGATGAAACGCATTTTGAGGCAGACGTAGCAGCTTTTGTTCTGCGAACCTGCTTTATCACAAGGGAAGCATGAATCACTATACATTCGAAGAGCTTAAGGAAGGCCTGACCGAAAGTTTTGAGACAGCACATGCATTAGATGCCGGCCTCCGAAGATTCAAGAGGAGTTTTTTATGACAAGACAGGAAATCAACGAGAAACTGAACGGCGTGTTCAGGGAAGTGTTCGATGATGATACC
>CADCQA010000093.1 GCA_902803415.1 uncultured Spirochaetaceae bacterium
GAAGGGTGGGGTTTTAGGGGAGGGAAGCCCCTCGCTTCGGAAGTAGGCAGATTTTTTAACGTTAAAAAATCTGCCCTCCCCTAATTTTACAATACGTAATTTTTCCGCTAAAACAAAATATTATCGCCTGCCGTGCGGAAAATGCGCGCTGTATGTGCTATGATTGAAGCATGGAAAGGAACGTGTTCCTCTGTACAGCTTTTTTTCTGCTCTGCGGCCTGCTGCATCCTGCCGCCGCTGAACCGCTGGAAACCCTGCTTTCGGGTTATCTTGCGAACGACGGCACGATAAAGAGCCTGACGCTTGCGCTGCGGGACAAAGAACTTTCCTGCCGTTCGGTAAAAATTTCCCATACATTTTCGGTGTCACTTTCGTCCGGAACCATCACGGTTACCACCGGCGAAAAGACCTCCGTCAGCCTGAAGCCGAACGCTTCGCTGTCGGTTCCGCAGGCGAGCAACCTGAAATTCACGGTTTCTTCCGATATAAATGCGTCCGGGGCTGCCCCCGAAATCCGCAGCACGTCGCTGGGCGTGGGCGCAGACATTTTTTCCGGTGCAATGGCAAGCCGCCGGGTTGCGCTCATGAAGGCGGAACGGGAGCTGCTGGAAGCCCGGCGGAACCTGCAGGACGGTTTTCTTTCGCAGGAAAAAGCCTTCTATTCTGAGCTGAAAGGGCTTTACGAGGCGGCGCTGAAAGTGTCGTCTTCGGAAAAAGACTATTTTGACAAGCAGCTTTCCTTTGAACTGGTAAAGGTGCAGGGCTATGAGCCGCAGTCGCTCAAGTACCGGCAGACGAACCTGGAGGTGCTTACGGCGCGGCATTCCGTTGACAGCAACCGGAAGGCGCTGGAGCGGGACGTGCGCATTTTTGCCCGCAGGTGCGGCGTTGCCTGCGACGCGCCTTTCCCGCAGGATTTTCTGCCGGACAGCATTCCTCAGGTGGAGGCGCTGGACGTGCTCTCCTTTCCGCGCGAACGCTACACAAAGATAGAAAGCGCCGCCTGGACGAACAAAATCAACACGCTGGCGCGCAAGGCGGATAAAATGGTAACAGTGACGGGCAGCACCGGCTACACCTTTGCGAATTCCTCTGCAGCCGGCGGAAAGGATACCATTGACCTGGGCGCCGCTGCTACCATCGCCGATTCTGCACTCAAGCTGAATGCCGGGGTTTCGGAGCCGATTGATTTTTCTTCCCCGGTGTTCAGTTTTGGAATCAGCCTTGACCCCACCAAGTTTTTCCTGCACAATATCGCCGCACAGCAGCGCCGCATTGCCGCCGGGCAGGAGCAGCTTGCCATGGAGTCCGCGGAAAGCAGCTACGAGACGGCCGTGATTTCCCGCCAGACTGCGCTGGAAAACCTGCGCTGGCAGACTGCCGTTAACCGGGAAACCTACGATATGTACAGTGCGCTGGAGCGCGATACCATGCGCTGGTTCCGGAACGGCATCGTTACGGAAAGCGAGTACAAGGCGGCCGTCGTGAACAAGGAAAAATACCGGGTTCAGTGCCTGATAGATGTCATAGAATGCATTATGTACAACAACGAGACGAAACTTCTTTTTGTGAGGGACGAGGAGCTGTAGCATGAAGAAAAAGAGCGGGGCAAAGATTTTTTTTGTAATCCTTCTGCTGGTACTTGCTGCCGGCGGCGGACTCTACTATGCCTGGAAGCACAATCTGCTTCCGCTGGCTTCCGGCGGCAGTGAAGCGGTCACGTACAGCGTAAAAAAGGAAGTGTACGAAAACTGCATCGAGGTTGCCGGGACGGTGTCCGCCGCGCATGTGCAGACGCTGCAGGCACTTTCCTCCGGAACCGTGGTGGCGGTGTACGTCAGCCAGGGCGACAGCGTAAAGAAGGGCGACGTGATTCTGCAGCTTGACGATTCGCAGCAGCAGTATGACCTTGCCAAGCACGACTATGACATGCAGACAACCCGCATCACCGGCTCCGGCAAGCAGGTAAAATTGAAGGAAACTGAGCGGCTTTCACTGCTGCAGAAAATTTCTGACCGCAGGGTAACGGCCACCTTTGACGGAGTGATTGCCGCCATCAGCGCCAGCGTGGGCGATTCCCTTGATGCAAAGGATTCCGTGGGTTCGCTGGTTGACCTTTCCTACCTGACCGCCACGGTGGAAATTGCAGAGACTGATGTTGCCAAGCTGCAGGTGGGGCAGCCGGTGGAGTTTTCCTTTCCGGCTGCGGGCGGCGGCTCCGTCATGGGCTACGTGGTCGGCTGGCCTGCAATCGGCGAAGTAACCAGCCGGGGTGCCACAGTGGTCAAGGCGACGCTGCGGGTCGATGATTATCCGGAAACCGTGCTGCCCAATTTTTCGTTCAGCGGAAAGATTCAGATTGCTCCCCCGGAAACCTTCCTGCTGGTGAACCGGCTTGCCGTCGGGCGGGAAAACGGCGCCTCCTTTGTGGTGGACGCCCGCAGCGGGCAGCGCAGCGAAGTAAAAGTTGTGCCCTACGACATGGATTACGTGCGGATTGTCTCCGGCACGGTGACTGAAGGTGCCGTACTTGCTGCGCAGGCAAGCATGGAGCGCTCCGGCAGGAATGCGGGGAAGGGGGCATTCCCGGCGGGAACAGGGCGCGGTTCCGGCAGCAGCGGCGGACGCGAACGCAGCGGCGGCATGCCCGGTGGCGGAGCCGGTGCACCCCCTCCGGGAAGGATGTAAGCATGGCAGAAGAAGTCATCGCGATGCAGGACGTAAAGCGCAGCTACACGGTGGGCGACAGCTGTGTCTACGCGCTGCGGGGCATATCGTTTTCAATCCGGCAGGGGGAATTTGTTGCCATCATGGGGCCGTCCGGTTCCGGAAAATCAACGTGCATGAACATGATAGGCTGCCTGGACCGCCCCACCGCAGGTTCCGTCCGGATAAACGGCAGGGAAACCGAATCCATGAGCGAGCGCGAACTTGCTGAACTGCGCAACCGGACGGTCGGCTTTGTGTTCCAGCAGTATTTTCTGCTGCCTTCCATGACGGTGCTGGAAAACGTGATGCTGCCCCTCCGTTACGCCGGGCTGGAACGGCATGAACGGCGCGAGCTTGCAGAAGAAGCGCTGGCAAAGGTGGGCCTGCAGGAGCGCATGGGGCACCGCCCGTCCGAGCTTTCCGGCGGGCAGAAGCAGCGTGTTGCCATTGCGCGCGCTACGGTTACAAAGCCAAAAATCATCCTTGCCGACGAGCCGACCGGCGCGCTTGACAGTGCAACCGGCAAGGCCGTCATGCGGCTGTTCCGCGAGATAAACGCAGCGGGCACGACCATTGTCATCGTTACGCACGACCCGCGCATCGGGGCAGGTTCCCGCCGCTGCATCCGCATCCTTGACGGCAGCATCCAGTCCGACACTGTGCAGGAGCCGGATGTGCAGGCGGAGGTTCCGGGCGATGCTTGAGGACTTTATCAATTCCCTTCAGAATTTCAGGCGGAACAAGACGCGCACCTTTCTTTCCCTGCTGGGCATCATCATCGGCGTTGCCTCCGTCATTGTCATCATGAGCATGGGGCAGAGTTCCACCCGGCAGATTCAGGATGCCATCGGTTCCACGGGACTCGACATGGTGAGTGTAAGCGGGGGCTTTTTCCGCCGCCGCAGGGCAGCCGTGTCCATCCAGTTCAACGAAAGCTTCCGGCAGGAACTCTTTGATGCCGTTACGGACATCCGCAAGGTGTGGTACAGGAATTCCGTGAACGCCACGCTTTCTGCCGGCGAAACCAGCATGAGTGCCTCCTGTGTCGCCGTGGAAACTGATTACATGGCGGCGTACGGGCTGGAGCTTGCGGAAGGGCAGTATTTTGCGGTGACGGACTCAGTGATGGGAACTCAGAAAATCATTCTTGGCAGCACGGTGGCATCGACGCTGTTTCCTTCCGGTTCTGCGGCGGGCAGCCATATCATTGCCGTCATGGACAAGACTTCGTTCAGCTTTGAGGTTGTGGGCGTGCTGAAGGAACAGAATGCGGGCATGGAGTCCGCTTCAAATTCCTGCTACATTCCCCGCGGCTTCTATGCCAAGAAGATAAAGCCTTCCCCGGATGCAGATACTATTATGGTACAGGCCGTGTCCGTGGCAAAGGCTTCCGACGTTGCTGCTGCCATAGAGTCGTACTGCCAGCAGCGCACGGGAACCGAAGGCTCTGTTTCCGTCATGTCCATGCAGACGATGATAGAGCAGATGGACAGTGCCATGCAGACGATGAGCGTCATGCTGTCTGCGATTGCTGCGATTTCCCTGCTGGTGGGCGGCATCGGCATTATGAACATCATGATTGTTACGGTGACGGAGCGGAAGCAGGAAATCGGCATCCGCAAGGCGCTGGGGGCAAGTCCCGGCGACATCCGCCAGCAGTTCCTGATTGAATCTGCCAGCATAACGCTGCTTGGCGGCGGCATGGGGATTGTGCTGGGAATCGGACTCAGCCTTGCCATTGAGCTGTTTACAAAACAGGCGCTCGTGGTAAGCTGGCTGTCCTGCGGAGTCTCCTTTGTGTTTTCTGTCTTCGTCGGTATTTTCTTCGGACTCAGCCCGGCTTCCCGCGCCGCAAAACTGGATCCCGTCGCCGCACTCGCCGGGGAATAAGAGGGCATTCCCGAAGGGATGCCCCATGCATGGGGCTGGCGGCTAAATTTCCGGGGGCTCGCTTTTGGGAATCCACCTGCCGCACAGGTAGTAGACCCAGAACATGATGCTCGTAACCGTCCACGTGATGGGATAGCTTGCCATAACGCTGTCCAGGGTTCCGCTGCGGGGCACGGCGGCAAAGAGCCACACGATGCGCAGCAGGCATACGCCGAAAACCGTCATCAGCATGGGAACAAAGCTTGCGCCCGCACCGCGTATGGTTCCGCTCAGAATTTCGATGGAAATGTAGGTAAGCCAGAACGGCACCAGAAAGCGCAGCATGTGCATGCCTTCCTCGATGACTGCGCCGTCGCTGCTGAACAGCAGGAACAGGGGCTGCCCTGCGGTAAGGAAAACGGCGCTCATCAGCAGCGTGAGCACAGTGGCAAGGAGCATGCTTTCCTGCATTCCCTGCCGCACGCGCCGGTACTGGTGCGCGCCGCAGTTCTGCCCGGAGAATGTGGTAACGGCTATGCCCAGCGCGCTCACCGTCATCCAGAATATCGAGTCGATTTTACCGAATGCCGCCCACGCTGCCACCGTATCGGTGCCGAACGCATTGACAAAGGACTGAATGATGATGTTGCTGATGGTGTACAGGCTTGACTGTATGCCTGCCGGAAAGCCGATGCGCAGGATTTCCCGCAGAATGTGCGGGCTTACGGCCAGTTTCTTCCAAGCAAAGTGCCACGATTCCCTGCTGCGCCCCAGCACTGCGAGCGTGGCCGCGGCGCAGCCAGCCTGGCAGATGATGGTGGCAAGCGCAACCCCTGCCACGCCCAGCCGGAGTCCCAGCACAAGGAGCATGTCGAGCGCAATGTTGGCGGCACAGCCGGCAATCAGGATGATGAGCGGCGTGCGGGAATCCCCAACCGCCCGCAGAATGCCGGAACCCATATTGTACAGCGACATGGGCACCATGCCCGCAAAGAAGATGCGCAGGTAGACGAGCGACGGCTCCATGGTGTCCTGCGGAGTTCCGGTGGCGGTGAGTACGGGACCGCACAGCCCGATTCCCATGGCCGTCATGATAAGTCCGCCGGCAATGCTCATGGCGATGGCGGTGTGCACGGCCCGCGACAGTTCTGTTCCGCGCCCGGCGCCGTAGAACTGGGAGATAAGCACCCCTGCGCCGCTGGACAGTCCCATGAAGAAGCCCACGATGAGGTTTACGAACACAGACGAGCCGCCGCCCACTGCCGCCAGCGCCTGTTTTCCCACAAAACGACCCACAACCACGGCATCAACCGTGTTGTAGAGCTGCTGGAAGAATGTGCCCAGCAGGATGGGGAAGAAAAATGAAAGCAGCGCCTTCCAGATGGGGCCTTCGGTGATGGCGTTCCCTGTTCCGGTTCGGGATTGTTTGGAAATGCAGAACATAGGGAAGGACTATAGCACATTTGCGCGTCTTGCGGAAGTTCCCGCGGTAAAGTATTGAAATTTTCCCGCAGGCTGTTATACTATTATGATAGCAGCATAAAGTGGGGGCGTGTTTTTTGCCCCAAAGGAGTCCGGTATGC
>CADCQA010000094.1 GCA_902803415.1 uncultured Spirochaetaceae bacterium
CCGCATTCGTTACCACCTACCGCGCAAAGGAAACCCGCGCAGCGGCCACGAAAGCGGCGGGCGGCGAGGTTTCCCCCAGTGGCGCCGGTGCCGAAAACAACCCGGTTCCCCAAAGCGATGCAGCTGCGGCGGGCGCGGGCGCGGGCGGCGCGGTTCCCCCCAGCGGCGCGGCTGCCGAAAGCAGCCCGGTTCCCCAAAATGATGCAGCTGCGGCGGCGGCCGGGGCAAGCGGGCGCGGACGGGGAACGGTGCTGTTCATCCCGAACGAATGTGCCGGCACCGCCATCTACGAGCCGTTCTGCGCAAAGCTTGCCCGCGACGGCTGGACCGTGCACACGGCAGATTTCTACAGCGCGGACGCCCCCTGGCTGGGCGGCATACGCGACACGCAGCTGCTGCGCCGCTTTCTGCTGGTTCTGCGGCGGCTTGCCGGGGATGAAGCCTACGCGGAACTGGCGGCGCTGCGGACAAAACGCCTTGAGCAGGCATTCACCGCCCTGCTTTCCCTGACCGCGCCGGACGAAAACGACACGGTTTTCCTTGTCTGCGACGGTGGTACGCGGGACGCGCTGTTCAGCGTGCAGAAAAATTCTACGGTAACAGACGGAAGCTTTGACCTTTCGGATATCGTAGACTACCCCACCAAGGGTTTCGGCCCGGTGGAGCAGACAGATCCGCTGCTCGCTACCGTGCTGGGCGTGCACCGCGACGGCAGCCTGTACATGGCAAGCCACATAGCTACGGTGCTGGAAGAGCAGATGCAGGCTGTTGCAGGAACCGCTAACTGAGCGTTTCCGAAATTCCCAGAATCAAAACAGGAGTATATATAGTATGGAAGAAAACAATGCAAGCGGCGGCAGGCAGCCGCTCCGGCAGAAAGTGCTGCCGCTCATCCTGACGGTGCTCGTCGTGGTGGCAGACCAGGTAACAAAGGCGCTTGTGGTGGCAAAGATTCCCCGCCTGTCGCTGTTCTCCGACGACGGCGTAATATGCGTGCTGGGCGACTACGTGCGCCTTATCCACGTACGGAACAAGGCGGTTGCGTTCAGCATGGGCTCCGGGCTGCCGGCAGACATCCGGCTGGTGCTCTTCTCCTGCATACCGCTCGTCCTCATCGTGCTGCTCTTTGTGTTCTACTTCAGAAACAATGAATTCAGCCCGCTCCAGCGCTGGGCAATCTGCGGCATACTCGGCGGCGGCATCGGCAACCTTATCGACCGCTTTTTCCGGCCGGACGGCGTGGTGGACTTCATCGACTGCTACTTCTTCGGGCTGTTCGGCATGGAGCGCTGGCCCACATTCAATGTGGCGGATTCCGCAGTCGTTGTCTGCATCGTGCTGTTCGCGCTTACGTTCTTCTCGCAGATGCGGAAAAGCAAAGAGGATTAAGCCGTTTTCAATAAAACGACGATTTTCAATTTTTTTTGAGTACATAATTTAAGGAGATTTTATATGAGTAAAAAGACGTTCACCATGCTCTTCCTGCTTGTGGCGACCATCCTGAACATCATCCTGACGCTCGTGCTCATCACGGCATTCATCACGCTTTTTATCATCCTGCTGCGCCTTGTTATCCGCACGGAAAATCCCACCGCGTACATGGGCGCCGCACTGCTCTGCTTTACCGGCGGCGTGGTGCTCGACACCATCCTGTATTCCAGGCTGTGCATGTGGAGCATCCGGCGCTTTAACCTGGGGCCCAAGCTTGACCCGCGCCTGATGGGGAAATACTACGAAGGCCTTAAGCAGCAGGCACGGGCATCCGGAAAGCCGATAAACGAAACTCCGAAGGAAAAGCCCAAGACCGTTATGCCCAAGTCCGTGCTCCCCGAAGAAGACGAATGGGAGAGCGCCGCGGAAGCAGACGACAGCTTTCCCAAACTGACCGACAAGGACTAGGCTGCACCGGGTGGCTCAGCGGGGGTAGAGGATGCGCAGGGCGTCCATGCGCCCCGCCAGTTTGAGCGCCTCGATGACCAGCGGCTTGTTTTCGCGCCGGTTGAACTGCAACAGCGCCCGCTGCAGCCGCCGCTCCCTGCCGCCGCGCGCCACGTACACTGCCTCCAGATGCCCGTCGGCGGTCATCTCGTGGGGATTCAGCCCCGTCCAGTACATGCAGGTGGCAAGGCTCCCCGGCGTGGGGTAAAAATCCTGCACCTGGTCGGGCACAAAGCCGGTTTTCTTCAGGTAGAGCGCAACATCCACGGCTTCCTTCAGCCCCGCTCCCGGATGCCCCGCAATGTAGTAGGGCACCAGGTACTGCTTCATTCCGCATTCACGGTTCATCCGCGCGTACTCCGCGGAAAATTCCTCATAGACATGGTGGCTGCTCTTGCGCATAAGGCGCAGCACCGCATTGTTCACGTGCTCCGGCGCAACCTTAAGCTGCCCTGAAATATGGTGCAGACACAGCTCGCGGAAAAAGGTACGGTCCTTGTCCATCATCAGGTAATCAAAGCGGATGCCGCTCCTGATGAAGACCTTCTTTACGCCGGGGAGCGAACGAAGTTTGCGCAGCAGCTCCACAAAATCGCGGTGGTCTGCATGCACGTTGGGACAGGGCTTGGTTCCCATGCAGTCCCGCGCGGAACAGGCGCCGCGTTTTGCCTGCTGGGAACACGCGTCCCTGCGGAAATTCGCGGTGGGGCCGCCCACGTCATGGATGTAGCCCTTAAAATCCGGGTCAGCGGTCATTGCGGCGGCTTCCTGCAGCAGGCTTTCATGGCTGCGGGCGGAAATGCGGCGCCCCTGGTGAAAGGTGATGGCGCAGAACGAACACGCCCCAAAGCAGCCGCGGGTACTCGTCAGGCTGAATTTCACTTCTGCCAGCGCGGGAACCCCGGTTTTTCCGTTCTCTGCGGGGGCGTCGTACATGGGGTGCCAGCGGCGCGTAAACGGCAGGCTGTACACCGCGTCAAATTCCTCCGTCGTCAGCGGCGGAGAAGCCGGATTCTGCACCACAAAGCGGCCTTCCGCAGGCTCGATGAGCGTGTGTCCGTTGATTGCGTCGGTGTTCTGCTCCTGCACAATGTAGCTGCGGGCAAAAAGTTCCTTGCTTTGCGGCGTGCGGCGCGAAATATCTGCAAACGGCGGCAGCATGAAGGCCGTTTCCACCGGAATGCCGGATCCAATCAGCGGCATGGGGGAAAGCTGCCTGCCGCCGGCATTTGCTGCCACAGCCGTTGCCTCCTGTACGCCCTGTGCCCTCCCCTCCTCGTATGCCGCAATGTCTTCGGCAAGCACATCCGCATGGGGCGGCAGCTCTTCGGCCCTGCCGGTGAACCAGCAGGTACCCCGCACGTTGCGGATGGAACGCGCCGGAATGCCGGCCCTCAGCTGCGCGGCAATCTCCAGTATGGCGTGCTCGCCCATGCCGTAGATGAGCAGGTCAGCCTTGCTGTCCAGCAGCACGGAATGCTTTACCGTGTCCGACCAGTAATCATAGTGCGTCAGGCGGCGCAGGCTGGCTTCGATGCCGCCGATGATGACGTCCACGCCCTTGTAAGCTTCGCGGATACGAGACACATAGGCAGTCAGCGCGCGGTCGGGACGGTGCCCGGCAACGCCGCCGTGCGCATAGGCATCCTGCGAGCGGGGCTTGTTGTTCGCCGTGTAATTGGAGACCATGCTGTCCATCGCCCCCGCGCTCACCAGAAATGCAAGCTTCGGGCGGCCGAGC
>CADCQA010000095.1 GCA_902803415.1 uncultured Spirochaetaceae bacterium
CTGTCTTCTGTAAAGTTCTGCTCCTTGTCGCAGTGTTTTGCTCCGTTAAAGTACACATTGCCGCCTGTCCAGACCGGCAGGCTTTCGTAGTAGCGGTCGCTTGCGGGGGACCCCATGCCGCAGTAGCCGGTAAACAGCGCCTTCCATTCTTCTTCTGAAAGATAGCCGTCGTATGGCTGCGTTCCGACGGTGACGTTCAGGTCTGACCACGGATTGGTCTCCATCTCCTTGGAGAATTCTGCCAGACCAGGGCGCATCGGCTTCTGCACAAATATGTTGTTGTAGAAGCGCGCGTCGCCGTGCAGGATAGTCATGAAGCCGGCGACCTCCGTGCGGTGCTGCACGTGATACGGCGTATAGCGCGGGGAGGCCTTTGTCTTTGCGCCGTTGTTGACGCCCTGACCGACTCCCACCAGCGAACCTGCGATAAGGTTGTGCACCAGCGCAAAGCCCTGCGTGCAGAGGCGGACGGCGCAGTCGGAAAGCAGCACGTTGTTGTCGATGAGCGTCGGGCCGTGGGAAACCTCGATAAAGATGTCCTCGCCAAGCCCCATGCGTCCCGCGCCTTGCAGCAGGTAGTCGTGGGGAAGCATATTATTATAGAAGAAATTCTGCGTAACGCGCGTGCCCTGCGCCTGCCAGTCCAGCCACAGACCGCGCGTGCAGTCATGGATGTTGTTCCGGCGGATGATGACGTCAATGGCGGCATGCATTTTGATTCCGCCGATTTCCGCGCCCGCAAGGTTCTGCTTGTTGTTGATGTGGTGAATGTGATTGTCTTCTATCAATGAGAAGACGCCGCCAAGGTGCCCCACGATGCCCGTCTGGCCGCAGTCATGGATGTTGCAGCGGCGGATGATGTGGGAACCGATGCGCTCCTTGCTCCAGCCTTCAATCTGCGCAAGGCAGATGCATTCGCGTTCAGTCTGCGTACCGTCTTTGTATTTCCATTCCAGCCACTTGTTGTCATTGGATTTCTGCAGGTACTTGCCGAGCGAAATACCGGAGCATTTTGAATCGCTGATTTCGCAGTCTTCGATGATCCAGCCCTTTGACCAGTGGGGGCCGATCATGCCTTCCTGGTATGCCGTGGGAGGTGCCCACTGCGTTGCCGCCTGCCGCACGGTAAATCCGGACAGCGTTATGTAGCCCACGCCTTCCTTTGACGGATAGAAGCAGTTTTCGCGGACATTGATTTCCACCAGTTCCTTGCAGGGATCTGCCCCGTGGAAATTGGCGTAAATCACGGTCTGGTTGGCGGCGCTGTCCTGCTCCGTGTACCAGGTGTACACGGAAAATTCCTTGTCCCAGGAAGCTTCATTTATTTCCGGGGAAAGCACTTTTTCCAGTGAAGTTACTTCGTACAGGGACTTGCCGTTCAGGTAGACTTCTCCCGTGTGTGCGGTAAAGGTCGCAATGAACCAGTCGCCCCGCACCAGCGTGGTGTACGGGTTGTACGAGCCGAAGCGCTGGTTGTCAATCCGAGCAACGAAGACGTCGCCCTTGTACGGTTTCCATTCCGTGATGCGCTCCGAGCCGGAAATGACGGCGCCCAGCGGCACCTGTGACTGGTAGGTGATGCGGGCACTTTCTGTGCCTCCGTTTGCGGGATTAACGTATTCGCGGTACACGCCGGGTGCAACGATAACGCTGTCACCGGCAACAGCTTTCTGTGCCGCCTCTGAAATTGTCCTGAACGGATTTTTCTGGGTGCCGTCGCCGGAAACGGCGGTCGTAATGTCTACATAATAGGTCATGTGTTTTCCTCCAATACCACGGTGTCCTGCGTGCTGCCGTCTGCCAGCACAAACTGAGCGGAAGCTGTACCGGCCTGCAGGCGGTATGTTCCCTTAAAGCCGTGCACTTCTGCATAGCCCTGCTCGTCGGTGGTGACGGTGCAGTCAGTCCACCATTCTTTTCTGATAAGGTTCTTGAGCATAGTGTAGGCGGGCTTTTCGCTGTTGTCTTTTCTGAGCAGCCCGCTGGGTGCATTGAGCCATGCGCCGTCTGCAAAATCCCAGCCGGTTATCGCCTGTACCTGCGGGTGTGCAAAGAGCGTGCGGTACATTTCTTCCAGCTGCTCAGCCTGCCGTGCCTCGTATTCCGGGGTGGACGGCCAGTCCTTTACCTGCCAGTCATTCAAATCCTCGATCTCCGGGGGAATGGGCGAACCGGAGATGATGGTGTTCTCCGTAAAATGAAGGGGCAGCCCAAAGCGCGAAAAGCGCTCAAGGACGTCTTCGATTTTTTCCTTGCCCCAGTAGCCCTGATGCTGGTGCGACTGGATGCCGATTGCATCGATGGGTACGCCCGCATCCAGCAGGCAGTCAATCAGCACCTCGTAGGCAACCGTCGTGTTAAAGTCGTTGATGAGGAAGATGCCGCCTGGATTTGCCTCGCGCGCGGCGTTGAACACATCCTTAACCAGTCCGCTGCGGCCGAATTTGCGGCAGAGGCGGGTGACGGC
>CADCQA010000096.1 GCA_902803415.1 uncultured Spirochaetaceae bacterium
AACTGGCATTTTGCCGCTGTATATGCTATACTGCTTTTATGCCGTTTTGGGAAGCACAAAACAATTTCCCTGCACCGGCACGAAGGAGGTTCACGTGAAGAAACTGCTGCCCCTGTTGATTGCCGCCGCAGGTCTGTGTGCGTGCACAGCCCGCCGTTCCGGTACAGGCACCGGTACCGCCGCAGCGGCCGATGAAAGTACAGCTGTCCCCGTCACGGCAGAAGCCACCGTTCCTGCTGCCGCAGAGGAACCATCCGTGCCGGATGCTGCGCCCTCCACGAAAGCGGAGCCGGCAGCTGTACCAGCTCCCCGCATACAGGAGCTGAACTTAGACGCGCTGCGCCTTAAACCTTCCATATATATAGCAGAAGCAAACAAGCTTGATGGTGCGCACAATGTGTATGACAATTCAGTGCTTTTCCCCATAGGGTTTTCAAAGGACGGAAAGTTTGCATGCCTTTCAGAAGTCTCGCTGGAAGGAAAGGGAGCGGTGGATCCGTCCTTCTTCATACAGGACCTTGTAACAGACAGCATTGTCTGCAGCATTGAAAGTCCCCAGCCCGGCAGCGACGATATGGATACAGCAGCCTTCGTACAGCTGATGCACGAAGCTATCGATGCAGCGCTGGCAGAATTCGGGATACAGCAGGTGCCGTGTACGTTCCTGCCGTTCCCCTGCACCGGGGCAGGCGGAACACTTGATGTCCGGGTTGAAGTTTCGGACACCGGCAAACTCCTGTACGACATGTTCAAAATCATTGACTACACCTGCATTGCAACAGACGGCAGCGGCAGGAAAAAAATCATTACCACAAAGAAAGACACTGCGCTTGACGATGTTTACGTCTGCGGCTACATCAGCAATCCCTTCGAAGACAGAATCGCCGTTGTGCTTGCAGAAAAGGCTTTCGGCTTTGAAGGCTGCGACCTGCGCTATTCCGTGCTCGGCTGCAGCCAGAGTGCAGGCTTCAGCGCGAAGTAGGCTGCGGGGGCAGCTGTCCGCCGCTTCCTGCAAGCTGCTCCAGTTCCTGAATGAACAGCCGTGCATACTTGGTCGGTTCCGTGCGTTCATTCAGGATGTAGCCCACTTCAATGGATTCGTCGCCCTCGGTCTCCAGCGGAACGGAAACTATCTGCGTTCCGTTCAAATCGCTCGTTATCACACCTGTGCAGATGGTGTAGCCGTCCAGACCAATCAGCAGGTTGAAGAGCGTTCCCCGGTCGGAAACATGAATCACTTTTCTGCGGCTGACGGTGCTCAGGATTTCCTCTGAAAAATAAAATGAATTGAAATCCCCCTGCTCAAAACACAGGAAGGGAAAATCTTCCAGATCATGGAGCGACACCGACTGCTTTGCCGCCAGCGGATTGTCCCGGCTGATGAACACGTGCGGCGATGCTGTAAAAAGTGCATGGAAGGCCAGATGGTTTTCCTTGAACAGCTTCTGCATGACATTCCGGTTAAAATGGTTCAGGTACAGAATTCCCGTCTCGCTCTTGAGGTTGCGCACGTCTTCGATGATTTCATACGTCCGCGTCTCGCGCAGCGTAAACTCATATTCGTCGGCATTGGTTTTCCGCACAAGGTTCACAAAGGCATTCACCGCAAATGCATAGTGCTGCGTTGAAAACGAACAAATCTGCCGCGACGGTTTTTTGTTGGTGTAGCGCTGTTCCAGCAGGTCGCTCTGCTCCACCACCTGCCGCGCGTACGAAAGGAATTCCTCTCCGTCTGCGGTGAGCGTAATGCCCTTTGCGTTGCGCATAAAAATTTCTATGCCAAGCTCCGCTTCCAGTTCCTTCACCGAATTCGAAAGCGCCGGCTGCGTTATAAAGATGTTCCGCGCGGCCTGTGTTATCGAACGGTATTCCACAATTTTCAAGATATATTTCAACTGCTGCAGTGTCATAGCTCCAGTATACCCATAATTAAAACTTATGTCATGCCATAGAAAAACAGATTTTGATTATATTTGCACTTTGCGCTATGGTATTCCCTATGAAAACGATAAGAAAATGTTCCGTAATCGGATACCCGCGTGTGGGGGCACAGCGCGAACTTAAGTTTGCCTCCGAAAAATATTTCAAGGGCGACATCGACTCCGGCGCACTGGAAGCTGCCGCAAAGACTCTGCGCGCCAGTAACTGGAAAACCCAGCAGGATGCCGGGATTGATTTTATTGCTTCCAATGATTTTTCTTTTTACGACGGAATGCTGGACACGGCATTCATGCTCGGTGTGATTCCCGCCCGCTACAAAAACCTGTGTCTTTCCAAACTGGACACCTTCTTTGCAATGGCGCGCGGCTACCAGGACGGCAAGGATGACGTTACAGCCCTGCCGATGAAAAAATGGTTCAACACGAACTATCACTACATTGTGCCGGAAATCGAAGCCGGTACGGAATTCCGCCTTGACGCATCTAAGATAAAAGATGAATACAATGAAGCCCGCGCAGCCGGTGTACAGACAAAGATTAACGTTATCGGGCCGTACACGTTCCTGAAGCTGGCGCACTATACCGGCGGCAAAGCTGCAGCTGACTATGCAGCAGCTGCAGCTGCCAGCTACAAGCAGCTGCTTGCCGAATGTGCAGGACTCGGTGCGGAATGGGTTCAGATTGAAGAACCGTGCCTGGTGCTCGATCTGTCCGATGCAGACAAAGAGTTGTTCAGGACGCTGTACGGGCAGATTCTGCCGGACAAGCAGGTAAAGGTTCTGCTGCAGACATACTTTGGCGATGTGCGCGATTTTTACACGGAACTGTGCACCTTTGCTTTTGATGCGCTCGGCCTGGACTTTGTGGAAGGAAAAGAAACGATCCGGCTTATCAGGGAACACGGATTCCCCAAGGACAAGCTGCTTTTTGCCGGCGTCGTAAACGGCAAGAATATCTGGCGGAACAACTACGAAAAAACTGCCGCACTCATTGCCGCCATAGAAGAGGCTGCGGGTGGAGCAGAAATCGTACTGAGCACAAGCTGCTCGCTGCTCCACGTACCATACACAACACGGAACGAAGCTAAACTTTCCGCTGAAGTTCTTGCGCACTTTGCTTTTGCAGAAGAAAAACTTTGCGAACTCAAGGAACTTGCTTCCCTTGATGAAAAGGCCTGTGCTGCAAACAAGGCACTCTTTGCCGCAGAACGCACCGGAAAAAACCAGGCGCTTGCAGACAAAATCAGCAGCCTGAGTGCAAAAGATTTTACCCGGCTCCCTGCATTTGCAGAGCGCGAAGCAATTCAGAAGAAGGCACTCAATCTGCCGCCCTTCCCTACCACAACAATCGGTTCGTTCCCGCAGACAAAAGAAGTGCGCGCAAACCGTGCCGGATTCAAAAAAGGGCTGGTAACAAAAGAACAGTACACGGATTTCAACAGGCAGATGATTGCACGCTGCATCAAGCAGCAGGAAGAGATTGGGCTTGATGTTCTTGTGCACGGGGAGTTCGAGCGCAATGATATGGTTGAATACTTTGGCGAAAACCTTGACGGCTACCTGTTCACGCAGAATGCATGGGTGCAGTCATACGGAACGCGCTGCGTAAAGCCTCCGATTATCTGGGGCGACATCACGCGCAAAAAGCCGATTACCGTTGACTGGTCGGTGTATGCACAGAGCTGCACAAAGCACTTTGTAAAAGGAATGCTCACCGGTCCCGTTACAATTCTTAACTGGTCATTCCCGCGCGAAGACATCAGCCTTAAGGAATGTGCATTCCAGATTGCACTTGCAATCCGCGATGAAGTGCTTGACCTTGAGAAAAACGGCATACAAATCATACAGATTGATGAAGCGGCACTCAAGGAAAAACTTCCGCTCCGCAGGGAAGACTGGCACAGCGAATATCTGGACTGGGCAATTCCTGCATTCAATCTTGTTCATTCAGGATGCAAGGCGCAGACACAGATTCATACGCACATGTGCTATTCGGAATTCATTCCGATTATCACAGACATTGACAACATGGATGCAGACGTCATCACATTTGAGGCAAGCCGCTCCAATCTTGAAATTCTTCAGGCACTGAAAGAAAAGCATTTCCGCACAGAAGTTGGCCCCGGTGTCTACGACATTCATTCGCCCCGCGTTCCCGGCACAGAAGAGATTCTTGCAGCCGTCCGCAAAATGAAGCAGTACGTGAATCCGGCAAAACTGTGGATCAACCCCGACTGCGGATTAAAGACGCGCGGAGAAACAGAAACGACGGCAAGTCTTAAAAACATGGTTGCTGCTGCAAAGCAGGCAAGGAGCGAAGGCTGATGATAGACAACAACATTTTCGGCAGAAAAACAGTTTTTTCCTTTGAAGTATTTCCTCCAAAGAAAACATCGTCCATAGAAACAATCTACCGGACGCTGGACGAACTTTCCGACCTTTCGCCGGATTTCATAAGCGTAACATACGGCGCCGGCGGAAGTGAAAACTGTTCGAACACACTGGAAATTGCAAAGAGAATCAAGCTGTCGTGCAATGTCGAAAGTGTTGTGCATCTTCCCTGCCTGTACCTTTCAAAGGAAGAAGCGCGGGGCATGCTTGCTGATTTCCGCGGCAACGGCATCGAGAACATTCTTGTGCTGCGCGGAGACCGCATAGAAGGAAGAACGCCCGCCGGTGACTTTCTGCATGCCTCGGACTTGAGCAGCTTTATCCGTGCGGAAGCAGGCAGCGGCTTCCACCTTTCTGCTGCATGTTACCCGGAAAAGCATCCGGAATCAAAAGATGTTCTGGAAGAAATTCATAACCTGAAGTTCAAGGTTGAAAGCGGCTGCAGGCATCTGATTTCGCAGCTATTCTTTGACAATCATGTATTCTACAAATTCGTGGAAAACTGCCGCCTTGCCGGAATAAATGCACCAATCGAAGCGGGCATCATGCCGGTGACAAACCGGGCGCAGATTGAACGCATGGTCAGCCGCTGCGGCGTCATGCTGCCAGAAAAATACAAAGTCATGCTGGAAAAATACGGCGGCAATGACGATGCAATCATGGACGCAGGCATTGCCTATGCCGTGAACCAGATTATAGATCTTGTGAGCCACGGCGTTGACGGCATTCACCTGTACACGATGAACAAGCCGCAGATTGCGCGCAGAATCCATGATGCAGTAAAGAACATTCTTGCCATTCCGCGGGACTGCCCGGCAAAGGCATCGTAACGCAGCCCCGCGTCAGGCTGGAGGGGGAAGCCTTAATCTCAGAAGTCCGGCTGTACATCCTTGATGATGTCGGCCGTCTTCCGTTCAACCCATTCCCAGATAACAATGTCCGGCTGCACCTGCAGGATGTCTGCTTTTGCATCTTCCGTGATGCGGGAAAAACGATAGTCAACCGAAGCAAAGTAGGGGGCAAGGAACGGTTCCAGTGCTTCGCTGAATGAATCGCCGAAAAGCAGTGCACGCGGCAGTGCATTTCCGCCGTCTTCCGCTGCGCTGCTGCCGGAGGGCACGGACTCCGGCACCCGCTGGACGGAAACCGCCCAGTCATCGCCGTATGCCGGCAAACCCAGCAGAGACACAAGATCGCCGTGCCCGTTCATCTGCGAAAACGTATGCGTATAGCGCGGCGCAGGAAAATCTGCATCGGGAAACAGTCCGCACAGAAGCGGGCGTGCATATTCCGCCATAATCATCGCGCCGAGTCCGTTCCAGTGGGTGTCCGTCTTAAAGTAGAGGGGAACGCCATAGGACTCTTTGCGCGCACGGATTTCTTCCAGCGGAAACACAAAGGGAATGCCGGCCGCAGAAAGCACGGCAGCAAACTGTTCCCCGCGGGTGATTCCTTCCGGCTGCGCCAGCGGGTAAAATTCTCCGTAGACATTGTGCTTGTTCGGGCAGATGAGTACAAGGAATTCCATGCCGTGCGCCCGGCACCATTCACGGCGGTTCTGCAGCAGTTCCACGCCGCGCGCAAGCTGCTGCTCCGTCAGTATGTCTTCTTTCAGAAAGTTCTTCAGGTTGTCGTCATCACCGCCGCGCACATCGATATAGAAGAGCCAGCCTTCCTTTCCCATCAGCACCATTCTGTCTGAAAAGCAGGAATGCAGGATGCCCGCATCCAGCGTGCTGTGCAGCAGGCGCAGCGGGGAACGCAGGCCAAAGCGGTCGCTGATATAGGCTTCTGCTTCGGAAAAAAAAGCCGGGTTCAGCGCAGTGCCGGAAAGCAGCTGCGGCGGCGGCGCAAGAAGGCGTTTTTCCCCGGCGGCTTCCGTGCCGGAAAAATCAAAGAGCAGCGCGGGCAGCAGCAGAAAGCCCATGAGCACACACAAGAACACAATCCGGATAATTTTATTGCTTTCCATACGTCAGAACCTAAAGTAGATAAAGGGATTATAGGAGCCGCCGGCAAGGCTTGCAGCACACAGCAGCAGCAGCACAAAAAGCACAATGTACTTGAGCACGGAACGCAGCGAAGCGCCCCGGCCAGTACCAGCATTGTTTGACACGCACGGAAGGCGGCGCCACCACGGAAATGCAAAGAGCACGGCGAACACCAGCACCAGCCAGAAGCGCGCGTCACAGATAAGCTGAAGGCGCGGGGAATCATACACAGGACCGGCGCAGCCAACATTCACGCCGAACATTTTCAAAATGATTTTTAAACCGGTTTTGGTTCCAGTACGGAAGAACACCCACAGCAGGCAGACGGAACAGAGCGTATAGAGCCGGGCGGCAGCGCTGCTCAGCAGTGCCGGTACCCGATGCACGGTTTGTCTGGAAGGAAGTTCCTGCTGCCCATTTCCGGTACCCGCGGAGCAGCATGCAGGAGCAGGTTTCCCGGCAAAGCATTTCCGCAGTCCGGCGGCAACACTTTCCACCATGAGCAGCGTGCCGTGCCCCAGCCCCCACACAATAAAGTTAAAGGCCGCGCCATGCCACAGGCCGGTCAGGAAAAAGACAATGTATTTGTTGATGACCGTGCGCACCCTGCCCCGGCGGTTTCCGCCAAGCGGAATGTAAAGGTAGTCACGGAACCACGAAGACAGCGAAATGTGCCAGCGCCGCCAGAAATCCTTTACGCTTGCGGCAGCATAGGGATAGTTGAAGTTTTCGCGGAATTCAAAACCGAAGATTTTTCCCAGCCCAATCGCCATATCCGAGTAGCCGGAAAAATCATAGTAAATCTGCAGCGCATACGCAACGGCAGCAAGCCATGCAGCAGGCCAGCGGTAGGCCTCCAGCGGCAGCCCGTAGATATCGTCCACGGCAGAAGCAAGCACGTTGGCAAGCAGCACTTTCTTTGCAAGCCCGACGACAAAGCGTTCAAAACCGGAAACAACTTTATCAAGGCTGTGACGGCGGCTGGCAATCTGCGCGTCAATGTCTGCATAGCGCACAATCGGTCCGGCAATCAGCTGAGGAAAAAATGCAATGTACAGTCCCAGCCGCAGCAGGTTCCGCTGCATCAGGCTGTGGTCGCGGTACACGTCGATCACGTAGGAAAGCGCCTGGAACGTATAAAAGGAAATACCGACCGGCAGCACCAGCTGCGGCAGCGGCAGGCTGCGCCCGGTGAGTGCAGCAGCAATGTCCCCCGCAAAGCCAAGGTATTTGAACGTGAACAGTACGGCCAGATTCGCAGCAACGGCAAGCAGCAGGAACGCCCGCCCGCCCCTGCCGCAGACAAGCTGCCCGAACATCCAGTTCATCACAATGGAAAGCAGCATGAGAATAACATACTGGGGATTCCCCCACGCATAGAAAAACAGCGACGCGAACAGCAGAAAAATATTCCGGGCTTCTCCCCGCAGCAGGTAGTACACAATGAGCACAGCGGGAAAAAAGAAAAACAGGAACGGAAGAGAACTAAAAACCATAATGCTTTTTTATAGTATACTCTTGCGCAGGCTTTTGCAAGTGGCCGGAAAACTGAGCCGCGGAAATCAGTTTTTGAGAGGAACATCCCCGCCCCCCGTCAATTGAGGGGAGCCCCACCCCGGCAGATAATTTTTTGTAGAAATTTGCTCCGCTTTTTGCGAAAAATGCATAGTCGCATACAATCTATACTGTATATGGAAGAAAATTTTATCTATGAAGCCGCCAGCGTGCACAGCGAACAGGCGGATGCCCCCGACCGTGCAACTGCGGCGGCACAGAAAGCATTCGGCATAACAAGCCTGACGGCGTGGCAGCACATTGTCATCGCAAATGTCATGGATGCCGTAGAACACAGCAGCCTTCAGCAGGACAGAGCTGCGGAGGCTGTGGAGAGTGCGGCAGCGGGGGCTGCAGCAGCACAGTCTGCGGCCGGAACAGGCAACGTCTCCCAGTCTGCGCCAGAAGATGCAGACGACGTGTGCTGCAACGGCAGGCAGATTGTGCTGCTGCCGACAGGTGCCGGAAAATCGCTCTGCTTCCTGGTACCCGCGCTCATGCTGCCGCGGCCAACACTCGTCATCTATCCCCTGCTGGCACTCATGGCAGACCAGCAGCGCCGCATGGAAGCCGGCGGCATGGACTGCGTGGTACTGCGCGGCGGCCAATCCCGGCAGGAGCGGGACAGCTGCTTTGCGCGAATCCAGGCAGGTGCAAAAATCATCCTTGCAAACCCGGAAGTGCTGCAGGATGCAAAGCTTGTGGACCGGCTGGCACACTGCGGCATAGCACATGCCGCCATTGACGAGGCACACTGCGTAAGCGAATGGGGCGACACGTTCCGCCCGGCATACCTTACGCTGGGAGCAATTCTGCAAAAGCTCAATCCCCCGGCAGTCACTGCATTCACGGCAACCGCATCATCTGCGGTGCTGGCGCGGGTGTCGGAAGTGCTTTTCGGCGGCAGCGCCCACATCATCCGCAGCGAAAGCGACCGTCCCAACATCCACTACAACGTCATCAACACCTATGCCAAGCGGCGGGAGGCATTCAGGCTTGCCGTTTCGGAGCAGAAGCCGCTGCTCATATTCTGCGGCACGCGGGCAAAATCAGAAGACATGGCGCGGGAACTTGCTGCGTACTACGGCGGGGGCGAAGACTGCCCGGTTCGCTTCTACCATGCAGGACTGGAAAAAGAAGAAAAAAGCGCCATAGAACAGTGGTTCCACAGCAAGAAAGACGGCATACTCTGCTGCACCTGCGCCTATGGCATGGGCGTAGACAAAAAAGACATCCGCACCGTCATTCATTTGGAACCGAGCCCCTCGGTGGAAGCCTACGTGCAGGAAGCCGGACGGGCGGGGCGCGACGGCGGCACCGCACAGGCCTACCTGCTCTGGAGCAGCGCGGATTCCCGCAGGGGCGGAGCGCTTGCCCCCTTTGCAGAAGCAGCAACGTGCCGCCGGCAGGTGCTGCTCGATGCGCTGGGCGGGGAACAGGCAGTATGCAGCGGCTGCGATGTCTGCAGGCGCGGCACGGCTGCACCCCCGGCAGCAGATGCAGAACTGGTTCTGCAGATTATCAGGAAAAACAAAAATCTTTACACGCAGGATGACTGCGCATTACATACCCAGCCCCTGCTGGAAAAAAGAGACGCGGGAATATTCTCGCAGCACGTCTGGTGCAGCGGAGACTGCCGGGACATAGTAGATGCGCTCATCGCGGAAGGAAAAGTACGGAAAGGCTCCCGGCTGTGGGAAGGCAGGCTTTCTGCGGGAAAAAGCAGCCTGGGGAAAGTCCCCAAGCCATAGCAGCGGAATTTATTCCTCCGCGGCAGCCGCCCCTTCTTCTTCGGCACCTTCTGCCGGGGCAGGAGACGGCGGGGCTTTCTTGACCACCGTGCGGCGCTTCACAACCACGGGTTTCTTGCGGTAGTTAACCACATACTTCGCGATTGACACGATAAGAACCATTGCCACCGTGATGAAAATGACGCGCCAGTCCATGAGAACCTGTTTTATCAGCGGTATAAAAGCCACAGTATTCATACGTTCCATATCGGCAGGAATGCGGTACAACTTAAGCCCGCCGTACGGAATCAGGGAGGAAGCACCGTAAAGTCCCTGCCGCAAAATTGACAGACGCAAGTCCCTATACTATAATTAATAGACCTGTTCGGAAACTACGTTTCCGCTCAGGTCGGCGAGTTTAAAATCGCTCAAATAGCGCGATTTTAAACATCGCATTCCAGTGTAACC
>CADCQA010000097.1 GCA_902803415.1 uncultured Spirochaetaceae bacterium
GCCATGTGCTAACCGCCTTATTTTTTATCGGCTGCTTGCACCTTAAACCAGCTCCTTTTCCTGTGTTGTTTTACAAACTCATTATATCCTGCCCAGACGCGTGGTCATTTTGTTTGCGCCAGATAAATTAAGATGAATGTTGCCATTGACCATTGAATCATGCACAATGTTTTCATCTCCCACACAGCCATCATAAAAATCTGTACGCCAGTCAATGATTTCGGCTGTTACAGGCAAAAAATTGTAATAGGGAACGTGCAGCGCTTCAGCTATCCGCTGCATGGAATTCGCCTCCTGCTGCTGCAGGATGCCGCACGGCGGGGGCAGGTACACCAGAACCGGCTGTATGCCGTTTTCCGTGCAGAAGGCAACAAAGCGCTTTATGTATGCAATGCCGTCAGTATCTTCATCGGCAAGGCATTCATCGTCTTCGATGCGGCGCATAGTCTCGTAGCCAGGAATACCGAAGGATACAGTAAAACAAGGACAGAAGCCATTCGCATAGTTTTTCCCAGAATCAGAAAAAGAAAAATTGTTCCACAGCTGCCGGAAGGAAAAGGGGTGCTCTTTCCACCTGTTGTGGTATGTTGCATACGGCAGGATAAGAGTCCAGTATTCGCTATCAGAACCAAACAACTCTTTTGCCGCATGGATTTTGTTGCGTGAAACAGGGAAGTTGTCGAATATATAGTGAAAGCTTGTTTTTTCCTCATCATCCGTTTGATCCGGAAAATCAAGTCGGCATAAATACACATCCAGAACTGCAAGCTGGGGCTTGTGAACACGGACAGCTTCTTTTAGGGTATAATATGAAAAACATGATTTCTGGGCATTAGTCGCAAGGTTATATGATGTAATGCCATAGTCCCTGTACAACTGGAACGGGTTCAATCCAAGCCTGACATGGCTTGTACCGAAGAATAAAACATCATACTCCCTATCTTTGAAGAATGAGGATTTATCTACATTAAAATCCCTTTTCTCCACTATCAGAGAATGCACATAGATTCCCGCCACGGCAAGAGCAGCCGTAAGCAGTGCCACCGCACCTTTCTTAAAACTGGAAATAGATAAAATCCGCTGCATTATAGATGCCTCCCCATACCCCGACGGCTACAATGAACACAATGCCTGCTGCCACCGCAGCAATCTGCACACCTGCGCTGCACTTCTGGATTTGCCTGCGCACGCAGATGCCCTTGCAGTTGAGCGTGTCAACCAGCAGAAGCAGGGCGATGCAGAACCACAGCAGTTTTATTTCCGGCCAGTCAAGCTTCATGTAATAAAAGTCATGGATCTGCCGGTGCGCAACGATGAATTCCCCGATGGATTTCATGGTATACACAGCCGTCCGCAGCGACGGGGAACGGAACAGGCACCAGCCTACATTCACCCAGAAGAAGGTAAGGATGCGGCGCAGCAGCACGGGGAGCTTTTTCTGGATGCCCGCAGTCGCCCTGTCCGCAAGCTGCAGAAAGCCGTGCAGCAGCCCCCATGCCACAAAATGCCAGCCGGCACCGTGCCACAAGCCACTCAACGCCATCACCAGCATGATGTTCAGGGACGTCCGCACTGCAGAGCACCTGCTGCCGCCAAGCGGAAAGTACACGTAGTCGCGGAACCACGTGCTCAGCGATATGTGCCACCTGCGCCAGAAATCCTGCACGTTGAGGGCGCAATACGGGCTCTTGAAGTTGTCCATGAGGTCGAAGCCAAGGAGCTTTGCAGAGCCTTTTGCAATGAGTGAATAGCCGTAGAAATCTCCGTAAATCTGGAACGCAAAGAAAATAGTAGCACAGAGCATTGTCATGCCCTCTGTTTCGTAGGGTTTTGCATAGGCGCTTTTTACAAAAACAGCGGCCCTGTCCGCAAGCACCATTTTTAGGAAATAGCCCCACAGCATAATGAAAACCGCATCCTTTGCCCTGTCAAAATCAAAGCGTTTTGCCGTATTGAACTGGCACAGCAGCTTGCTGCTCCGCTCTATAGGCCCTGCCACAAGCTGCGGAAAGAATGAGACAAAGAGCGCATAACGGAAAAAATTCTTTTCCGCGTTAACCGTTCCCCGGTATACGTCCACAACATAGCCTGCCGCCTGAAAAGTAAAAAACGAAATCCCCACAGGAAGTGCAAGGTCAAGCTCAGGAACCTGTGCAGACGCCGCAACAACAGGCTTTCCCACCGCCCCCGCAAGCCCCACGAACAGACGCAGCGCCCGGAATGCATTCTGGAGGAGGAAATTGCTGTATTTATAGAAGACAAGCGGGGCAAACAACGCACACAACGTCAGGGCAAAGGCCAGCTTCCGCCCCTTTGCGCCCCCGCCGTCACGCTGCAAAAGGCGCGCCCCGGTATATGAAACTGCCGTGCAGGCAAAGAGAAGGATGCCATGCGCCGCATTCCAGCTCATGTAGAAAAAGTAGCTGCACACAAGAAGCCACCAGTTCCGCAGCTTCAGGGGAAGGACAAAGTAGAACAGCAGCAATACCGGCAGGAACACAAGGTATTTGAATGAATTAAAAAGCATGATTTTTCAATAAAATCCTTCGGAAAAATAATGACTTGTCATTATTTATAGTTTAAAAATACTGATTTGTCAATTATTTTTGCGTCTTGATACTGAAATCTTGCTATTGTATCCGGTATGGTCAGTACTTTCCGGCAAAACCTGCGAAACGAACTGGATTTTCAAGGACTCACAGTAAAAGAGCTTTCGGCACGGACGGGCATCCCAAAATCGACGCTGGACTGCTACCTTGGCTCGCGCGCCACAATGCCGCCTGCCGATGCCGCTGTCCTCATCGCAAAATCGCTCCATGTCACCGTGGAATACCTAGTCACAGGAACAGAAACCCCGCCCGGAAATAATGTGCCGCAGGAGCAGAGCAAAATGCTCAGGGAAATAATGGCAGCCTTGTTCAAGCTGAACCGGCCTGCGCTCTGCTACACGCACGCCAGCATCCAAGCCGTACTGAAAACGCAAGATGCCCTTCTTTCTCAGCCGTAAC
>CADCQA010000098.1 GCA_902803415.1 uncultured Spirochaetaceae bacterium
CCCCCTAACACTATTACTGCCGCCGGAACTCCCGGAGCCGCTTCCTCCGACTTCCCCGCCGTGGGTGTTTACCGCATGTGCGCAGGACGCAAACAGAAGGGTAACAGCAAGCAGGGCTGCTGCAAGCCCGCTGCGGGCTGTTGGGGAGGCATAAAAAACGGGCTTCTTCTGCATACCGGGATCCTTTGAGCAAAAAACACACCCCCACGTTATTGCTTACCTATTATTATAGCATTATACAGGAAAATATCAAATACGAAACCATATTTTTACCCCATAAAGCATTAGTATTTTCCGGCCTTCTTTGCAATGCGCCAGGAATGTGCTATACTGCCTGTATGACGAACAAGGTTTACATTATCGGGCACCGCAACCCGGACACCGATTCCGTGGTTGCTGCCGCCGCCTACGCGGAGCTCAAGCACCTGCTGGGCAAAAAAGAATACATTGCGGCACGCGCGGGCAAACTGGCGCCGCAGACCGAATACATTTTCAAGCGCTTCAAGGTAGAACCGCCGGTCTATCTGCCCGACCTGATTCCCAAGACAGAATATTACATGAACGACAAATACTATGCCGTCGATCAGGACGTATCCCTGTGGAAGGCGGTGGACAAGATGGTCAGCACCAACGCCGCCGTCATTCCCATCGTAAACGTGGACGGCACGTATCAGGGGCTGCTCAACTACAACGCCTTTGCGCTCAACTCCTACAAGCTGCTGAATCCCAAGCGCGGAGACATCTTTCTTGCAAGCCTGCACCTGATTGAAAAGACGCTGAACGCAACCCCCATCGTGGAGTTCGACCCGGACGACTACTTCAACTGCACCATCATGATCGGCGACGACGACGCGGCGACCTTCCGCAGGCTGCTGGAAGAGCGGAAGAGCGAAAACGTAGTAGTGATTGTGGGCGACCGCGAAGACATCCAGCGCGCCTGCATCGAAGCAGATGTCCGCGCCATCATCGTTACAAAGGATTATGTGGTAAAAAAGGAACTGCACGAGCTTGCACGCCAGCACCACGTTTCCATCCTTTCCGGCCATGATTCCACTGCTGCAACCGCCATGCTCATCGAATACTCCTCTCCGGTCACCGCAATGGCAGACAAAAAAATCCGCCCGGTACGCGCAAGCGACACGGTGCAGTCCATCCGCCCGCTGCTTGCGGAAAGCCCGTCCCGCTGCCTGCCGGTAGTGGACGACGACTACCGCGTCATCGGCACCATCAGCGAAAGCGACCTGCTGCACGAAGCAAACGTGCAGGTCATTCTGGTTGACCACAACGAGCCGCAGCAGGCGGTGGAAGGCGTGGAGCACTACGTAATCCAGGAAATCATCGACCATCACCGCATCTCTACGTTCAGCACGCGCTATCCCATCACGCTCATCAACAAGCCCGTCGGTTCCACCTGCACTATCATTGCAAACATGTACCGCGAAAACCGCGTGCCCATCCCCAAGCCGGTTGCCTCCCTGCTTCTGTGCGGCATCCTGAGCGACACGCTGATCCTGCAGTCCGCAACCACGACGGACTATGACGTGTACACCGCCGAATACCTGAGCAACATAACGGAGCTGGACATCAAGACGCTCGGCAACGACATCATCCGCAGCGGCAGCCACATCGGCGGCAGAAGCGCGCAGGAAGTAGTGCATCAGGACATGAAGTCGTACACCGAAGGCAAAATCAAATACACGGTAAGCCAGATTGAAGTTGACGGCACCGAAGAGATTCTGGGACGCAGCCAGGAATTCCTTGACGCGCTGGAACAGGGACGAACCGGCAGCGGCGACCTCTTCGAAGTGCTGCTGGTAACGGACATCACGACGCTCAGTTCCATCATGCTGCTTGCCGGCGATCCCAAGTTTGAGCAGCTGGTGAATTTCCCCAAGCGCGGCGAGCATATCTATTACCTGAAGGACGTTGTTTCCCGCAAAAAGCAGCTTATCCCGCTGCTGAGCGAGCTGGTATCCAAGGTGGGGCAGTAGCGGATGGGCGGCAGCACTTTTGCCCTGAAGGGCGACATCGTATACTGCACGGAGGACGCAGGCCTTGTCTGCGCAGCAGATTCCTTTGCTGTCTGCGAAGACGGGCGCTGTGCCGGAGTATTTTCCCGGCTGCCCCCGCAGTATGCCGCGCTCCCCGTAGAAGATTGCAGCGGCTGCCTGGTAATCCCCGGCATGACAGACCTGCACGTGCACGCGCCGCAATATGCATTCCGCGGCACCGGCATGGATCTGGAGCTGCTGGACTGGCTGAACAGCCGCACCTTCCCGGAAGAAGCGCGCTTTGCCGACCTGGATTATGCGCGGGAAAGCTACCGCAGCTTTGTGGGCGACCTTGCATCCGGCTTCACTACGCGCGCGTGCATTTTTGCCACGCTGCACCCCGCTGCCACGCTGGAGCTGATGCGGCAGCTGGAGCAGACGGGACTGCGCACGTATGTGGGACTGGTGTGCATGGACCGGAATGCTCCGGACAGCCTGCGCCAGCCTGATGCCGCAAGTGCTGCCCGCGACGTGCGCGCGTGGCTGGAGGGATGCAGCAGCTTTGTCCGCACCCGGCCTGCCATCACGCCCCGCTTTGTACCGTCATGTACGGACGGACTCATGGAGCAGCTTTCCCTGCTGCAAAAGGAATTCAAGCTTCCCGTGCAGTCCCATCTTTCGGAAAACCCCGGTGAAGTTGCGCTGGTCAGGGAACTGAATCCCCGCGCCGGCTGCTACGGCGATGCCTACGATATGTTCGGGCTTTTCGGCGGCGGCTACCCGGCAGTCATGGCCCACTGCGTCTACAGCAGCGATGAAGAAATCGCCCTGATGAAACGCAACGGCGTCTTTGTGGCGCACTGCCCGGAATCCAACGTAAACCTTTCATCCGGCATTGCGCCAATCCGCCGTTACCTTGACGAAGGCCTGCATGTTGGCCTGGGAACTGATGTTGCTGCCGGTTCCTCGCTTTCCATGCCGCGCGCGGTACAGTATGCCGTGCAGGTATCCAAGCTGTACTGGCGGCTGGCAGACAGCAGCTGCCGCCCGGTGAGCGCAGTAGAAGCCTTCTTCCTTGCAACGCTCGGCGGCGGTGCATTCTTCGGCAGGACGGGAAGCTTACTGCCCGGCTACGCGTTCGACGCGCTCGTAGTGGACGACCGCCGCATTCAGCCCCGGCGTGAACTGCCGCCGGAGGTGCGCCTGGAACGCATGCTCTACGCCGCCGACGAACGGCTCATCGTGCGCAAATACGTAGAAGGCATGCAAATCACCCCCTCCCGCTGAAAAAGGACATTTTTGGTTGACAAAGCTCGCTAGCCGCCTTACCATTTTAAAGAGAGGAGACAAAACATGATCAATTATTCAGAAGACCAGAGCAAGCAGTATCATATCCAGGTGGGCAAAGGCCAGGTGGGGCGCTACGTCATCCTGCCGGGCGACCCCAAACGCTGTGCCAAAATCGCGCAGTACTTTGACGGAGCGGAACTCGTCGCAGACAACCGCGAATTCACCACGTACACCGGCACGCTTGACGGCGAAAAAGTCAGCGTTACCTCCACGGGCATCGGCGGCCCCAGCGCTTCCATCGCAATGGAGGAGCTGGTTAAGTGCGGCGCCGACACCTTTGTGCGCATCGGCACCTGCGGCGGCATGGCGATTGACGTAAAGGGCGGCGACCTTGTGGTGGCAAGCGGCGCAGTACGCATGGAAGGCACCTCGAAGGAATACGCGCCCATCGAATACCCCGCCGTGGCACACATCGACGTCCTGAACGCCCTAGTTGCAGCGGCAAAGGACGGCAAAAATCCGTACCACGTGGGCGTGGTGCAGTGCAAGGATTCGTTCTACGGGCAGCATTCCCCGGAAATAAAGCCGGTCAGCTACGAACTGCAGGACAAGTGGCAGGCGTGGCTCCGCATGGGCTGCCTTGCCTCCGAGATGGAAAGCGCGGCGCTGTTCATCGTGGCGCAGTTTCTGCGGGTGCGCTGCGGTTCCGTCTTCCTTGTGATGGCGAACCAGGAACGGGCGGCGCAGGGGCTGGACAATCCCGTTGCCCACGACACCGATGCAGCCGTCCGCGTTGCCGTGGATGCGGTACGCAGGCTTATCCGGCAGGACAAGGAAGGGCGCTGAGCAGGGCCGCAGGAGGGGAATATAATGGAAGATAAGGATGTGTTCGCGTATGTTGACCACACGCTTCTTTTGCCGCAGTCGGCATGGCAGGACATCCGCCAGCTCTGCGACGATGCCGTTGCATTCGGCACGGCAAGCGTGTGCATACCGCCCTGCCACGTGCGGCAGGCAAAGGAATACCTGGACGGCAAAATGCCGGTCTGCACCGTCATCGGTTTTCCCAACGGCTACAACAGCACTGCCTCCAAGGTCTTTGAAGCACAGGATGCCCTGCGCAACGGGGCAGACGAACTGGACATGGTCATCAACATCGGTGCCCTTAAATCCGGCGCCCGCGGCTATGTACTCGACGAAATCCGGGCGGTTAAGGGAGCCTGCGGCACGCACATCCTCAAGGTCATTGTGGAAAGCTGCCTGCTGACGGAAGAAGAAAAACTAGCAGTCTGCCGCATTGTCACGGAATCGGGTGCGGACTTCATCAAGACAAGCACCGGCTTTTCCACGGGCGGCGCTACCTTTGCCGACGTGGAACTGTTTGCCGCACAGGTGGGCAGGGACGTCAGGGTAAAGGCAGCAGGCGGCATTGCCTCCTTTGAGGATGCAAAGAAATTCATTGCGCTCGGAGCCAGCCGCCTTGGCACGAGCAGAATTGTAAAGCTTGCAAAGCAGGAGCAGGCAGGAGGATACTGATGGCACTTTCAGCAAAGGAACTTGAAGGAATACCGGTGCAGGAGCTGGTGGACAAGGCATTCGGCATGCTCAAGAAGGCGTACACGCCCTATTCCCACTGGAAGGTCGGCGCTGCCCTGCTTTCCGCGGACGGATACATCTGGGGCGGCTGCAACATAGAAAATGCAGCCTACAGCCCCTCCAACTGCGCCGAACGCACGGCATTTTTCAAGGCAGTGAGCGAAGGCGAGCGCGAATTCAAAGCGATTGCCATCGTAGGCGGACACGAAGGCGAGGTAAAGGATTACTGCTCACCGTGCGGTGTGTGCCGCCAGGTGATGATGGAATTCTGCCGCCCGGAAAGCTTTATCATCATACAGGCAAAGAGCCGCAGCGAATACCGTGCCGCCACGCTCGCCGAACTGCTGCCGGAAGGCTTCGGCCCCGCCACCCTCAGCAGCTGAACGACAGCCCGATATAAAACTGCGCTAGGCCGTCAGGTCCCGCACGGATTCGCGCTGAATGAATTCCGCCGGAATCCGCACGGTCTCCGGGCAGGGGATGCCCGCAATGTGCTGCATAAGGATTTCCGCCGCAAGGTCTGCTATCTGGATTTTGTTCTGGCGGAAGGTGGTAAGCCCCGGCCTGCAGAACGCCGCCGAGCGGTCATCGTCGTAGCCGAGCAGGGAAATCTGCCCCGGAATCTGAATGCCGTGGTGCTCCGCATACGTAACCACGCCCAGCGCAAGCATGTCGTCCGCACAGAACAGCGCCGTAAAATCCTGTGAACGTGCATACAGGCGGGCAAAGCCGTCGTAGCCGCCGTTCATGTCCCAGAATTTGCATTCCTCATACAGATTTTCGTCAAAGGCAATGCCCTTGTCCTCCAGGCATTTCCGGAATCCCCGGAAGCGCTCGGTAGACGCCGCAGCATATTCGCTCCCCGGCCCGCCAAGAAAGGCAATCTTCCGGTGACCCTTTTCCAGCAGGTACTCGGTGCCCCGGTAGGCATCCTTTTCATTGTCGGACAAAACGGTGGGAACGCCGGGAATATAGTCATTTGTGGAAACGCAGGGCATGCCTTCCCGGTGCAGCCTGGAAAGCAGCGGAACGTCGTCTTCATGCGCATTTATGATGACCACGCCGTCCACGCTGCGGAATTTCGCATGATTCAGGTAACTTACATCAAACTTCCGCGACAGAAAGATAAGGTCGTAGCCTGCAATCTCTATCTGCGAGCGGAACCTGTTCAGGACACCACCGAAAAGCGGGTGCTCAAAACCGGTGAACATCTTGTTGTCCTCAAAAATAACCCCGATGAGGAAAGACTTTTTTGTGACGAGCGCCTTCGCCGTCATGTTCGTCTCGTACCCCATTTCCCGCGCCGCAGCAAGGATTTTATCCCGCGTGCTGCGGCTCAGGCGGCCGGTGCTGTTGAGGGCCTTCGATATTGTCGGTGCCGAGAACCCGGTTTTCTCCGCGATGTCGTAGATCGTTACCATCGCTTTGCTACCTGGCGATGCCGCCCTGATAGTCAAAGTATTCGAAATCGGCCGGCTTCTTGTAGAATTCCGTATCCACGCAGAACATGCCTACAAATGCCCCGGTAAAGCCCTGCCCGGCGTACTCGTCGGACAGTTTTCCGGCATCACATGCCGGGCGGATAACGTGGAAATGTTCCCCGTCCTCCGACCAGGAGAAGATTGCCTTGCGGTGGTCAACGCTCAGACGGAGCCAGACAGGGCTGTCCTTCTTCAGCACCATCTCCATGCCCTGCTCAAAGAAGTTGGGCATAATGGTGTTCAGCTGGATAATCTTTCCCTTCTCTTCGCTGTACGTTACCTGCAGCAGGTACTGGGTTTCCTCGTCATAGCGGTAGATGAGCCCTGCATACTGCTGGAAGTAGTCCGGCTCAAAGTACATCTTGGTTTCTGCCGTAAAGGTGAAATCCTGCTGCCGCCGGGCAATCAGGCTCTGCTCGTAGAACGACCACGGTGACTGCCCGCCTTTGATGCGCAGGAAACCGGGGCGTTCCTTTGTGGTGCAGCGCGCCTCCGTTGCAGGCGTACGCAGCGTCTTAAAGTCAAGGCGCCAGGAATCATCCTTAAAGGTATAGTGGCAGTGCCCCTGCCCCGGCCAGGACTGCGGCGCGCCGTCGGCGGGAGCCGGAACATCCACGTAATCGGGGGGCGTGTTCTGCAGCGAACCGTCCGGCTGCACAACATAGGGCCAGTCATCCTTCCATACAATCTCTGCAAAGCCGGTTTCGCGACCAAGCACACAGTCCTCGGAACCGGGCAGCGGTCTGCCGCAAAGGTAGACAAGGTACGTGCGCTTGCCGTCCGTAGACTGGCACCAGCTGCCGTGCCCGGCCTTCTGCAGTTTCAGTTCCGGGTGCGTGTAGGAACTGATAAGCGGATTCTGCGGGTGCACTTCATAGGGGCCTTCGATATTCTTGGAACG
>CADCQA010000099.1 GCA_902803415.1 uncultured Spirochaetaceae bacterium
CACTTTTTAGGTTCAGGCCACGTGAATCTGGCAGGAACGCATGGTTTCCAGCGCGGCGCTGTGCTTCTGGGGCGTAACGCCGGCACAACAGCGGGAATCCACGGAAATACGGACTTCCGGCATAAAGGCTTTGAGCAGCAGCGCGTTCGACACGACGCAGATGTCCGTGCACAGCCCCACCAGCTCGATTTCCAGCGGCTCCCCGGCACTAAGGGATGCAAGGTGCCGGGCAAGTTCCACGGAGCCGAAGGTCGGCTTGTCAAAGATGACGGCACCGTCAAGCAGGGCTGCAATGTCGGGCCGGATCTGCCAGCCCCCGCTGCCCGCAATGCAGTGCTGCACAGGAAGGTTCTTTCCTTCCTGCGTGTTCAGGTAATCAGCCTGATGGGTGTCCCGCGTGGCAAAGACATCCGTTGCCGCATAGCTGCGGATTTTCGCCTTCACGTTGTCCACAATGGCAAGTGCCTCCGCAGTGCCCAGCGCTCCGTCGATAAAATCATTCTGCATGTCAATGACAACCAGTATCTTTCTCATACAAACCTCCTGCTCAGTCTTCTATCATCAAGGATTTTTCCTGATACTTCGGCAGGAATTTCTTGATGCCGCCGCTCTCAAAGCTGACCCGTATAACCAATTCCCCGTCCGGGGAAGTCTCCGTGCCAATCACCTGTCCGTGGCCGTAATCATCGTGATAGATACCGGTGCCTTTGCGGTACCTGCGGGCAAGGGGATCTTCGTCCCCCGCGCGCTCTGAACCGAAAGACGACGGCTTCTGCCCCAGCACGCGGAGTCTGCCCGCACCGATTTCCGCAAGGAAGGGACTGGGCTGCATAAAGTTCGTGCGTCCGTACAGGCGGCGCAGGCCGCAGCTGGTCAGGTACAGCTCATTTTTTGCCCGCGTAATGCCTACGTAGAAAAGGCGGCGTTCCTCTTCCAGCTCGCCGCCGGTCTTGTCGTCCCGCGGGAAAATGCCGCTTTCCATGCCGGTGATGATGACGCGGGGGAATTCAAGGCCCTTGGTGTTGTGCAGCGTGATGAGCGTTACGCTGTCGCGGGGCGCGGCGGAATCTTCCGTTTCCAGCGTCCGGTCCAGCTGGATGTGGTCAAGGAAGTCCAGCAGCCCCTGCCGCGTGCAGGGATACAGCACCGCGCTGTTCACCAGTTCCTGCAGGTTCGAAAGTTTCTGCGTGCCGGAAACATCATCCTGCGACTTGTGGAATTCCTCCAGCCCGGACTTGCGGATAACGGCTTCCACAAATTCAGCGAGCTTTGCCCCCGAAGCAGCAGGAGCGGGATTTCCGGCAGCAGCGGCATATTCTTCGGGGGCAGCATTCCCGGTGGCACCATCCGCAGCGGATGTTTCAGCAACGGCGGTCCCCGCCGCCGGCACCGATTCCCCAAGCATGGCGGTAAATTCCTCCGCAAGCGCGCAGAATGCCTGAATGCCCTCCTGTGCTTTTTTGCTGAGTTTTACGTTGCGGCAGCCGGCCAGCAGAGAAACTCCGGCACCCGCCGCAACGACCTTATCCTGCGAAACCGCACCGATACCGCGCACCGGCTTGTTCACAATGCGGCGGAATGCAACTTCGTCCCGCGGGTTTGCCACAAAGGAAATCCATGCCAGCGCATCCTTGATTTCTTCGCGCTCATAAAACTTGAGCGAGCCGACAATGGTATAAGGAATCTTGCGGTGCAGGAACTCCGTTTCAAAGCCCAGCGACTGCGCATTGGTGCGGTAGAGAATTGCCCACTCACTGTAGGGCGTGCCGTTCTGATACGCCTGCGCAATAATTTCTGCGCAAAACTGCGTCTCGTCATCCTGCGTCGGCAGGAACACAAGCGTGGGCAGCTTGCCCTTTCCGCGCGCGGCAACCAGCGTCTTGCCCAGCCGCCCGCCGTTGTGCCGCACCACGCTGTCCGCACACGCAAGAATTTCGCTCGTAGAACGGTAGTTCATCTCCAGCCGGATAACATCAGTGCCGGGAAACTGGTTCTGGAAGTTTAAAATGTTCTGCACTTCCGCCCCGCGGAAACGGTAAATGCTCTGGTCGTCGTCACCCACCACGCAGACATAGGTACCGCTGGATTCCTCCACCCCGGCAAGCTGCTGCAGCAGCAGGTACTGCGCCACGTTAGAATCCTGGTATTCGTCCACCATAATCACGCGGTAGCGCAGGTGCATTGCATGGCGGAGCGCGCCGTTGTCCCGCAGCACAAGGTAGGGAAGCATGATAAGGTCGCCGAAATCAACATTGCCGGTTTCGCGCAGGCGCTTTTCATAGGCCGCATAAATGTCCGCAAACTGCGGGTCATCGGAAATCGTGCAGAGCCGCTCGCTGTCCGGCGTGCAGCAGTAATCCTTTGCAAGGGAAATTTTATGCGCGGCAAGTGCAGCCTGCTGCCGGCTCAGGGACGGAACAGCCTTGCCAAGAAGCGTCACCATGTCATCGTCGTCATACACGGTAAAATTTTTCGAGATACCGGCAGCTTCCGCATGGGCACGCAGAAAATATGCGCCCCAGGAATGGAAGGTGCGTATCTGCGCATATTCGGCGCGGGGCTCCAGCGCAACCGCACGCTCCTTCATCTCGTTCGCAGCCTTTTTGGTAAAGGTCACGGCAAGGACGGCATACGGGTCAATATGTTTTTCTTTGATGAGGTAAGCGATTTTTGTCGTGATGACGCGCGTTTTGCCGGAACCGGCGCCCGCAAGAATCAGCAGGGAAGAACCGTCGTGCTTCACCGCCGCCAGTTGGGACGGGTTCAGCGCAGCAAGGTAGTCAGCGGCTTCCTGCATACACACCGTCAATATCTACTTCTGATGCGGCAAGAGCCTTTACGCGGACCATGGCACCGGGAACAACAGCAGCCACGGCGGCGGCATCGTCAAGGTCATAGCGGATGACCACATTGCCGTCCACCTCCGGCGCCTGGAACCACGCCCGCCCGATGGCAAGCCCTTCGTCGGTGCCGTCCTTGTTCTGGATGATTTCTTCCACCAGCACATCGTATTCCATGTTGCAGCGGGCGCGCAGCCGTTCCGCAGTAATGGCGGACTGTATGCTTTCCAGCGCTCCGGCACGGGCAGCGGCAGTTTTTTTGCTAACGCGCCCCTTCATCCGCGCGGCAGGAGTATCTTCCTCGCGGCTGTACGGGAAGCAGCCCGACCAGTCACTCTGAATGGTGTGCAGGAATTCCTGCGTGCGGACGGCAGCCTCTTCGCTTTCGCCGGGAAAGCCGGTAAGGAACGTGGTGCGGATGCAGCTCTGGGGGAATTCCCTGCGGATCAGGCTGATAAGCGCGGCGTAAGAACTGAACGAACCCTTGCGGTTCATGGCACGGATAATGCCGTCGTCGCCGGACTGGAACGGAATGTCAAAGTACGGCAGGAAGCGGGCATCCTGCTTCATCTGCTGCAGAACCGCCGGACTGAAATGGTCGGGATGCATGTACAGCAGGCGCACCCAGAAGTCCCCCTGCAGCGCAGCAATTTTCTGCAGCAGGTCGGCAAGCGGCGGGCGGGCGGCAGAAAACGCTGCGTCCTCAATGACAGGACTGTGCAGTTTATGGTAGAAGGCATCATGCCAGCTGGCGGCACCGTCCGGCGGCACAAAGCCTGCAGCCTGCGGGTCTTCCGCACCGCAGCCGTAGGCAGCCAGATCCTGCCCGATAAGGTTTATTTCCCGCACGCCCCGGCTGACCAGCGCCTTGATTTCGGCAACAATGTCATCCGCCGGGCGGGAACGCAGCGTTCCCCGGATAAGGGGAATGGCGCAGAAGGTGCAGCAGTTGTCGCAGCCTTCGGTAATCTTAACATAGGCACTGCCGCTAAAGGAAAGGAGCGTATCCCGCTCCCCGCAGCAGACACCCTTCTGCGGCGGATGCACCACAGGACGCCCGCCCCCCAGAAGTTCCGCTGCCGCCGATTCCACCAGCGAAAGGTCGCCGTTGCCGAAAATACCGTCGGCTTCGGGCAGTTCCTCTGCAAAGACATCCGCATAGCGCTCGGCAAGACAGCCGGCCAGCATAATCTTTGCACCCGGATACGCAGCGCGGGCAGCCATCAGGGAATCAATGCTTTCTTTCTTTGCGCTTTCGATAAAGCCGCAGCTGTTCACGATAATCAGGTCTGCTTCTGCGGCATCATCGGTGCGGACCATGCCGCACGCACTCAGGCGGGCAATAAGCAGCTCGCCGTCCACTTGATTCTTTGCACAGCCGTGCTGGTCCAGAAAAAATTTCTTTCCGTCAAGGAGCTCAGTCAAGTTCATCCACCACCAGACGGTACAATCCGTTCTTCGGATCGCGTATCCATTTCACGTCTTCCACGGATACAGCACCTGCCGTGCCGGTCTCAAGGTCTTTCGTTGAAAGCCCCGCAATCACCTGGATTTTGACCGTACTTATATTGCTTGCCCACAGGCGGAAGCGGTTGTTCGACGTTACGTTTATAACATCGCCGCTGTGATAGTAATCCTCAATAACGTCCTTGTTGTCAGAACGGAAGCGGAACAGGCACTGCCCGCGGAAGGAAATGTTCAGCGTAAACGGATAGGCGCGTGTGTCTTCCACCAGCACCGGAAGCTTTGCATCCCCAGACATCACCGGAATATCATCCGGCCGCAGCTCTGACGAAGATGCCCCGCCTGCAAGCCCGTCCCCGTCGGCAGCGCTCTTGGCCAGCATGCGGACTTCCGCGCCGCGGCTTGCATCCGTAGGACTTACATCGCTCACATACAGAATGATTTCAGAATCACCGTCACCGTCCACATCCAGCGCGCGCTCCTCGCTCAGGTCGATAACCTGCGTACCGGCGGGCGTCAGGATTGAAAGCGCGGAAAGCGTCTCGGCAACAGTCAAAACGATATTGCTGCCGGATTCCTGCGGCAGCAGAATCTGGTCGCCCTTGTACAGGCGCACATTCTGCGTGGTGCCGTCAAACTGGTACTGGTGCGTACGGGTTGTCTCTGCAATCACCTTTGCTTTTTCTTCGCGCAGCTGCGGCACCTTGAAAACCCCAAAATAAAGGAAGCAGCTGAGCCCCACGACTGCCGCACAGGAAAGCACAACGATGAGCGGTATAAGGAATTTCGGTTTTTCTTTCAGCAGCAGCTCCGCCGGAACGGGCGACTCCTGCAGCTGCTTTGAATGGTACAGGCGGATAAGCTCGCCGCTGTCAATGCCAAGGTAATCCGAATAGTTCTTCAGGAAGCCGACGATATACGGCTCACCGGGGAACACGGTTTCCTCTTCACTTTCAAGCGCAAGAATGTACTGCTTTGTGATGGAAGTGTCGCGGGCTGCGGTTTCTACAGTAAGCTTTTTTGCTTCGCGCGCAAGCTTTAATTTTTCACCATAGCTTTCCATGCACCATCACTCCGAATAAAGGAAATTATTGTAGATATTGGCAGATGAAGGGGGATCGTACAAAAAGCGCTGGTCTCCCATGCCGGTATTCAAATTGTAATCCTTAAAATCAAAGGTATACACACGGCCGTCGGACGTGGTTCCGACCAGCCGGCGGATAAGTTTGGTGGAAGGATTCACGGCAAGGTTAATCCGTACAAACTGCTCCGATGCGGAACGGCGGCGCAGGACAAGCTTTACCACCATCTCGCTGCTGCCGTCTTCCAGCGGCACGGCATCCTGCCCCGTCTCATAGGCAACCGTATAGTAGCGGCGCATGAGGGCAAGACCTTCCGGCGTTCCCGCCTTGACGCCGGAGCTGCTCACGGACTGCTGCA
>CADCQA010000100.1 GCA_902803415.1 uncultured Spirochaetaceae bacterium
ATGCCGAACTTCACTGCATTCGTTGAGCAGTATGCAATGCAGCCGGATCTGGATACCATCCGCCAGAGCGACGGAAAGTTCTACCGCCTGCCGGGTATGCATCAGGCTGCGCTCCAGGATTACACGATTATGGTGCGCGACGACATCTTCTCTGCTGCCGGTTATGACATCCGCGAGCTGGAAAAGGACTGGACCTGGGAAAAGCTGCATGACGTTCTCGTTGACGTGAAGAAGTATATGGTTTCAAAGGGAATGTGCAAGGAAAGCGATTACATCTGGTCTGACCTCTGGTGCGGCGAGTCCGGCAAGGGCATGGGCGGTAACCTCCTTAAGCTGATGGGTTCTTCCTACAATGTTCTTTCCGGCTGGGCAATTGAAGGCTCCAACGGCGGCATCAAGTATGACTGGAACAAGGGCGAATTTTATTCTTCATCTGTCAGCGAAGACTTCAAGAAATTCATCACCGTGGCAAACAGCTTTGTGAAGGACGGACTGCTTGATCCGGAAACATTCACCCAGACTGATGAAGTTGCACACAACAAGTTCTACAACGGCAAGACCATCATCATGTCAACGAACCGTGCACAGATGGCAACCGACCTTGCCGGTCTGGAAAAGATTCTTGGAAAGGGCAACTGCTCTGCGTATGTGACTGCATATCCGAGCGGAACCACAAAGGCTCTTGCCGAAACTTCACGTCTTGAATGCGGTGTCATGATTGCAGACAAGGCACGCAAGGAACTTGGCGAGGACGGCTTTATCAAGATGATGCGCTTTGTTGACTGGCTCTTCTACTCAAAGGATGCCTATTCACTGGTGAAGTGGGGTCCGGAAGGCACAACATGGCAGTGGGGCGAAGTCGGCGGCAAGAAAGTCAAGCAGCTGCTGCCCGGTTTCAAGTGCAGCGGTCTTGGTATCAGCGGTGCTGAGGACGATGTTGACATCCGTCTGCAGTGGGGCTATGCCGGCGGCAACTACTTCTACGGTCACTCAACTGCAGAATCAACTGACAACTTCACCCCGGAAGTGCAGGATCTGTATGCCCGCTACGGCATGTATAAGAGTGTTGCAAAGGTTGACCCCAAGGCAAAGCCGACGGAAGACCAGCGCGAACAGCTGACACTCTGGGCAGTTCCGCTCATTGACAACATCAATGCATGGACACTCAATTTTGTGACCGGCAAGCGCGATGTGAACAAGGACTGGAATGAATATATTTCATCCTGCAAGAATCTGAACATCGACAAGATTGTCGACATGACAAACAAGATTTACAAAGAGCAGAAGTAAAGCGTTATGGAGAGGGAGTTTCAAAAGTCAGACGGTTTTTGAAACTCCCTTCAAATTAATCTCAAAGACCGCAGAACGGCGGCATGGCTGCCGGCGGTTTTTGAAAGCCGGTTTCAGAAGCACAGACTTTTGAAACCGGCTCTGGATACAGAACTGAGGTTGCGATTATGGAAATGACATTACGTTGGTACGGAACAGGCTTTGATTCCGTAACTTTGCAGCAGATTCGTCAGGTGCCTGGTGTGCACGGTGTTATCACTACTTTGTATGATTCTGTTCCGGGTGATGCATGGGAGCTGGCAGCTATCCAGAATATCAAGAAGGAAGTTGCCGATGCCGGGCTTAAAATTGCCGGTATTGAAAGCGTAAACATTCACGATGACATCAAGATTGGCGGCGGTGACCGCGATAAATATATAGAAAACTACATCAAGACTCTGGAACGCCTGGGCCAGGAAGACATCCACATGGTGTGCTACAACTTCATGCCGGTGTTCGACTGGACGCGCTCCGAGCTTGCCCGCGTGTGCGAAGACGGCTCCACGGTTCTTGCGTACAATTCAAAGGCTGTGGATGCAATCAAGCCGGAGGAAATGTTCAAGTCAATCGACAAGGACTCCAATGGCTTTATCCTTCCCGGCTGGGAACCGGAGCGCATGGCACGCGTAAAGGAACTTTTCGAACTGTACAAGGACATCACGAATGAAAAACTTTTTGACAACCTTGTATACTTCCTCAAGGCAATCATGCCGGTCTGCGACAAGTACAACATCGACATGGCTATTCATCCTGATGACCCTGCATGGCCGGTCTTCGGTCTGCCCAGAATTATCACCTGCCAGGAAAATGTCGTGCGCATGCTCAAGGCGGTTGACAACCCGCATAACGGCCTGACGTTCTGCACCGGCTCGTACGGTACCAACCGCAAGAATGACCTGTGCTCCATGATTAAGGCGGCAACCGGGCGCATTCACTTTGCACACATCCGGAACCTGAAATTCAATACGGCAATTGATGACCCCGTGCAGGATTTCCAGGAATCCGCGCATCTTTCAAGCGCAGGCACCTTTGATATGTTCAAAATCGTGCGCACTCTGTATGAAACCGGTTTTGACGGCATCATCCGTCCGGACCACGGCCGCATGATCTGGGGCGAAAAGGCAATGCCCGGCTACGGCCTGTACGACCGCGCGCTCGGTGCAACGTACCTGCAGGGCCTGTGGGAAGCCTGCGAAAAAACAATCGACCGCAGCGGAACAAAGCTCTACCGCTAGCGCGGAGCATGCAGGGGCGGAAAGTGGGAGCTGCCCCTGCAATTGCGGAGGCGTGTCATGGAAGAAAATCATATCGTCCCGGTGCTTGAAAGCGAACGGCTTGTGCTGCGCCCGCTCACGCTTGATGACCTGCCTGCACTGTTCAAGTGGGCAGGCGATGAGCGCGTGAACCGCTACATGCTCTATCCGCTTTACAAAAGTAAAGAGGACGGGCGTGAGTGGATTTCATCGCTGTACAAGGATGACAAGAAGGACTTTGGCTTTGTGCTCAAGGCAACTGGTGAGCTTATCGGCAGCGGCGGGATTTATCCCACTGACGAGCCGGGCGTGTGGAGCATCGGCTACAACCTGCGCCGCGACCACTGGGGGCAGGGGCTTGTGCCCGAAGCGATGCAGCGGATCGTCAGCTGGGCGCGCGAAAGCCTTGGGCTGAAGGTTCTTGAAGGAAGCTTCGCCGTGGGAAATGATGCTTCGCGCCGTGTCATGGAAAAACTTGGCATGACGTTCTATAAAGACAGCGAGTTCACAAAACTGGACGGCAGCGAGACGTTCAAGGCAAAGACGTACCGCCGGGTATTGACCACCGGTTCGGAAACAGGAAGGTGTATATGAAACTTACAAGAGACGGAATAAAATCTGGTGACTGGGAGCGCAAAGGCTACTCCCTGCCCAAGTTTGACAGGGAAAAGGTTGAGGCTGCAACCAGGGCCGCGCCGTTCTGGATTCATTTTGGTGCAGGAAATATTTTCCGTGCATTCCAGGCGAACGTGGTGCAGAACCTGCTGAACGACGGCGTGCTTGACCGCGGGCTTGTCGTGGCGGAAGGCTATGACTATGAGATTATCGAAAAGATGTACCGCCCGCACGATAATATCGGCGCGCTCGTAACGCTGAAGGCAAGCGGCAGCGTAGATAAAACGGTTGTTGCTTCAATCATGGAGGCGCTTGCGGCCGACAGCCAGAATGAAACCGACTGGGCGCGCCTGCTCCAGATTTTCCGTTCGCCGTCGCTCCAGATGGTGACGTTTACGATTACAGAAAAGGGCTACCTGCTGCGCAATGCTGCCGGCATCATGATGCCGGGTGTTGAAGACGACTTTGCTGCCGGCCCGGTGCTGCCCAAATCCTATATCGGCAAAGTGGTAACCCTGCTCCACGAGCGCTATATCAACGGCGAGCTTCCGCTTGCAATGGTGAGCATGGACAACTGTTCCCACAACGGCGACAAACTCTATGCTGCCGTGAACGAGTTTGCAGGCGAATGGGAACGCCGCGGCGTGTGCAAGCCGGGCTTCCTTGCCTATGTGAACAATGCAAGCAAGGTGAGCTTCCCGTGGACAATGATTGACAAGATTACGCCGCGCCCGGATGCAAAGATTGAAAAGATTCTTGCTGATGATGGCGTTGAGCAGCTGGAACCGGTCATCACGTCCAAGAAAACCTATGTGGCACCCTTTGTGAATGCAGAGGAATGCCAGTACCTTGTTATCGAAGATGCGTTCCCGAACGGGCGCCCTGAGCTTGAGAAAGCCGGCCTGTATTTCACAGACCGCGCAACGGTGGACAAGGTCGAAAAGATGAAGGTCTGCACCTGCCTGAACCCGCTGCATACTTTCCTGGCGGTGAGCGGCTGCCTGCTGGGCTACACGCTGATTGCGGACGAAATGAAAGATGCCGATCTGCTCCGCCTTGTGAAGCGCCTTGGTTACGAGGAAGGACTTCCTGTTGTTGTTGACCCCGGAATCATCAAGCCGCGCAATTTTATTGATGAAGTGGTGAACATCCGCATTCCCAATCCCTTTATGCCGGATACGCCGCAGCGCATTGCCTGCGATACAAGCCAGAAGCTGAGCATCCGCTTTGGTGAGACAATCAAGGGCTACCTTGGCCGCAGCGACCTGAATGTTGCAGACCTGAAGGTTGTGCCGCTTGTCTTTGCTCTGTGGCTGCGCTACCTGATGGCCGTCGGGGATGACGGCAAGGCCTTTGAGCTGAGCCCTGACCCGCTGCTGGATGAATGCAGAAAATATGTTTCCGGCGTTACGCTCGACGGAAGCGGCAGTGCTGGCGACATCGATGCCCTGCTGCACCGCGCGGAAATCTTTGGCGTGGACTTGTTCGAGGCCGGCCTTGCAGACAGCGTAAAGGCTTACTTTGGCAAACTGACTGCCGGAACTGGTGCCGTAAGAAAAGTGCTGCAGGAAGTGTAACGAAAATTTCTGCTGCATTCGTTTAGAGAGAAACGCCGGATAAAGTGTGTGCTTTGTCCGGCGTTTTTTTTGCGGTGCCGGAACATCCTGCTGGATGAGCGGCCTGGTCTTCTTCGCAGAATCTCGCGGCAGGGCGTTTGCCTGCACTGTTTTGCGGAGCCTGTGTCCTGTTGCAGTTTTGTTGAAAAATGTGTTTTTTCCCGCAAATCTACTTGCACTAACTGTGTGAATCTGCTATAGTGCAGGAACTCAGGGGAAGCTAAAATCGCTTTGGTTTGCAGGCTTCCTGTAACACACTTTAGAATCATGCAAGTCTGTTACCGCAACAAGGTACAGGGGAAAATTTTTTAGCGTTTCATTCGTTATCATGTTTTCATTATGCGGTACTCGGCTTTCATGAAGCGCCGTCTGGGCGCAGGGGAACCATAATGGAAGAAGAACTCTCTCTCAACGGGCAGGCTGCTGCACAGCCTGCGGAATCATCAGCATCTGTTTCTGCAATCACCGAAAATCCTGCGGTGACTGATAGTGTATCTGCTGCGGATATAACAGCCCCGCTTTCTGCGGATGCCGAGGTGACTGCGTCGACCGTGACACCAGCGGATGTCGAGGTACCTGCGGATGCCGAGGATCTTTCCGGCGAAGAAGGCATTTCCTTTGAAGATCTGGGACTTGACGATATTGTGCTTGCCGCCATTAAGAAGAAGGGCTTTGTGTCTCCGTCTCCCATTCAGGTGCTTGCCATTCCGCGCCTGCTGGGCGGCGATGCCAATGTCATTGCGCGTGCACGCACCGGTACCGGCAAAACCGCGGCATTCGGGCTGCCGCTTGTGCAGCGCCTTCGCGAAGAAAGCGATCACGTGCAGGCGATTGTGCTTGAGCCGACCCGCGAACTTGCCATGCAGACCAGCACGGAACTTGCATCCTTTACCACCGGCCGCTATCCGCGTGTGGCAGTTGTCTATGGCGGCGCTCCCATGGGCGAGCAGATCCGCAGCCTTCGCCGCGGCGTGGAAATTGTCGTTGGCACACCGGGGCGCGTGCAGGATCTGATTGACCGCGGTGTCCTGAAAATCGACAAAATCGAATATTTCATCCTTGATGAAGGCGATGAAATGCTGGACATGGGCTTTGTCGACGACATCGAAAATATTTTTTCATCCGCAAATCCTGCCAGCCGCGTGCTGCTGTTCAGTGCAACCATGCCCGCACCCATCCTGAAGATTGCCGGGAAATTCATGGGCGACTATGAGATTGTGGAAGAAGAGGGCGTCGTTGAAGAACCGCTCCTTATCGAGCAGCGCTACTGGGTTATCCGCGAAAGCGAAAAGACAGAGGCGCTCATCCGCCTGATAGACATTTCTCCGGATTTCTACGGACTGGTTTTTGTGCAGCGCAAGGCCGATGCCGATGCCGTAAGCAAGGCGCTTGATGAAAAAGGTTATCAGGTTGCTGCGCTCCACGGTGACATTCCGCAGGGGCAGCGCGAGAAAATCCTTGCTCGTTTCCGTTCAAAGAAGACGCGCGTGCTTGTTGCAACAGACGTTGCGGCGCGCGGCATCGACATAAACGGGCTGACGCACGTTGTCAACTACGACTTGCCGTTTGACGGCCCCACCTACGTGCACCGCATCGGACGCACGGGGCGTGCCGGTGCTGCCGGCATGGCGGTTACCTTTGTGCGCCCGGAAGAACAGCGCCGCAAGCTTGCCTACCTGCGCAATGCCGTCAAGCGGAGCGCCAAGGGCGAAATGCTTGAAGGACAGGTTCCTTCCGTTGAGGAAGTGCTTGCCGTCAAGAAAGACCGCCTCTTTGATGAAGTGAAGGAAAAGCTGGGCCTGAAGGCCGGTGAAGAACGCCTTGAGGCAGCAAAGAGCGCTGAACGTCCGGAAGGCGCATTTGATCCGGCAGCACAGCTTGCGGCCATGCAGGAAAGCCTTGCACAGGGCGCAGAAGAAGCTGCTTCCGTGCCGCACCTGCGCAAGGGCGATCCGGTCTTTGACCAGCTGGCAGAAGAACTCTGCCGCAACCAGAATGCACAGGAAGTCGTTGCGTCTCTGCTTGCTGCAACCTATGGCAATGCACTCAGCCGCAAGCGTTACGGCCGGGTAAGCAGTTTTGCCTCCGGTGAACGCGGCGGCAAGGCTTCCCGCAGGGAGCGCGGCGGACGCGGTGATTTTGGCGCGGCTGCAGGCGGCAGGGACTTTGCCGGCGGCGGCAACCAGATGCGCCTGTTCGTGCAGATGGGCTGGCAGGACGGCTACAATCCGCGCCGGATTGCAGACTTCTTCTCCAGTCTGCTCCATATTCCCGGCCGCCAGGTTGATGCCATAGACATGGCAGATAAATTCTGCCTGCTTTCTTTGCCCAGCGATGCAGCCCGTCGTGCAATAGAGCTTTCCCAGAGTGACAATTCTTTGCCGCACATACACGAGGACGTACGCGCGTCCGGCGGCAGGAGCGAGGGCGGCCACCGTTTTGGCGGCGGACGCTTTGGTGGAGACAGATTTGGCGGGGAACGCGACCGCTATGCCGTGGGCAGGGGCGACCGCGATCGCCATCATGAGCGTGAGCGCGGCGGTTTCCGTTCCCGCGCAAAGGGCGGCTCCCACACCCGTCCGGGCGTGCATACTGCAACCCAGCGGAGCGGTCAGGCCGCACTGTTCAAGAAGTCATACGCTGAAGAATACTAATAGACTTGTCCGGAAACTCTGTTTCCGCTCAGGCCGGTAAGTGTGAGCCTTGCGTTTGCAAGGCTCATTATTTTTCCTGCTGGCTGCTGGCCCGGTAGCTGTCCAGCCAGCGGATAACCGGGGAGCGCCAGTCGTCTTCCAGGCTTCCTTCCAGCAGGAACCGTTCGTAAATAAATTCCATGTAATCGCTGATAGCCTTCTTGTCTTTTTCATCGATGTCCTGTGCTGTTGAGAACATCCGGTGAATGAAGGCTGTTGCGTCGGTGGGCGTAAAAAGCTCCGGTGCAATGCGGGTAAGCATGTACATTGCCGCCGGTATGCAGTTTACGCTGTGCTGCTTCAGGTAGAGCACGGATTCTGCAATCTGTACGGCACGTTCGTACAGTTCCCGGTTCCAGCGTTCCTTTTCGCCTTCCGTAAAGCGCTCGCGCACAAAAATCATCCGGTAAAAGCTGAACGTCAGGCAGATGATGGCGATATGCAG